>JAGBHD010000042.1 GCA_018110785.1 Oscillospiraceae bacterium | reverse complement strand
AACATTTTTTTCGCTTCCGCGGCATCTCTTATTCCGCCGTTTCCAATAACGGGAATCTTAACGGCATTTTTAACCTCTTTTATAATAGAAAAGTTAACAGGAAAGGCATACATCTGCTCCTTTGTTCTGCAATGAACAGTTACCGCCTTAGCCCCAGCTTCTTCTGCCATAAGGGCGAATTCTACCGCGTTCGCGTTTTCTTCATCCCAGCCGCGGCGGAATTTAACCGTTACGGGGAGAGAACTGTTTTTTACTACCGCCTTTATAATAGCCTCTGCTTTTTTAATATCCCGCATTAGTGCGGCTCCACTTCCCGTCCCCGCAACCTTGGGAACGGGACAGCCCATATTTATATCAATAATATCGGCGCCGTATTTCTGGGCTTCCTTTGCCGCTTCGCCCATAGCCTCGCTGTCGTCCCCAAAAAGCTGAACTGCCGCAGGGTGTTCCGTTTCGTCTATCGAAAGGAGGGTTTTGGTTTTCTGACTTTTATATAAAAGCCCCTTTGCGCTCGCCATTTCTCCAACGCTGTAGCAGGCGCCGTTTTCCCGACAAACCGTTCTGAAAGCGCGGTCGCCTACCGATGCCATAGGGGCTACAGCCGCATATCCCGAAATTATAACATTTCCTATCTTAATCATTGTTTTTCTCCGTTAAAGGTGGTATACTTATTTTAATAACTATAAAAAGCGAGGACAAAAATGAAACTTCTTGCCGTCGATTCAAACAGTATTTTAAACCGCGCGTTTTACGGCGTTCGCCCTTTAACAACTAAGGACGGCGTTTATACCCATGCGGTTTACGGGTTTATAAATATTTTACTAAAAATTTTAGAAGAAGTAAAGCCTGATGCTGTAGCTTTTTGCTTTGATGTTAAAAGAGAAACCTTTAGAAACGAAATTTATAAGGATTATAAGGGCGGAAGAAAGCCAACTCCCCCTGAGCTTCATTCTCAGTTTCCTCTTATAAAGGAGTTTATCCGCCTTTGGGGATATGAGGTTTTAGAATTAGAGGGGTATGAAGCCGATGATATTATAGGAACTCTCGCCTCTTCTGCCAGAGAGGGCGAAGAGGTCGTTATCGCAACGGGGGACAGAGATTCCTTGCAGCTTATAAGCCCTAAGGTTTCTGTTCGCCTTGCGACAACTAAAATGGGGCACCCTGAATCTACCCTTTATACAGAGAAAGAAGTTTTTGAGAAATATAAAACTACCCCTAAAGGTCTTATCGAAATTAAGGCTTTAATGGGAGATAGCTCCGATAATATCCCGGGCGTTCCCGGAATCGGAGAAAAGGGCGCCGTTGACCTTATTTCCAAATACAATACAATAGAATATATTTATGATAATATTTCTTCTTTGGAGATAACCGAGCGGCTTCGCGAAAAGCTCAGAGCGGGCGAACAAAGTGCCTTTATTTCTCACAAACTCGGCACTATTTTTTGCTCTGTTCCGATAGATCCTAACTTCTCTGCATACAAAAAAAAAGAAACAAGCGAAGATTTAGGAGCTTTCCTTAACAGATTAGAGCTTTTCTCGGTTATGAAAAAGCTTGGAATTTCAGAAACCACAAAAGAAGCTGTTAAAGAAGAGATATCCTATTCTGTTGTTTCGGATAAGACAGCTGTTTTAAAGACTTTGGAAAGGCTTTCAAGGCTTTACTGCGATTTTAAATTTGAAGAGGATAAAACTACCCTTTTCTTTGCCGAGGGAAATACCGCCTACATTACTTCCGATTTGGAAATAATTAAAAAGGCTTTTTCAGAAAAGGAGATTTTCTGCGTCAGCAGTAAAAAAATATATAAATATTTGTCAGACGAAAAATTAGTCGATTTCGATTTAGAGCTTTCAGCTTATCTTTTATCGGCTAATATGACTAACTATACCCCCGAAAACCTTTGCGCGGCATATTTTGTTGCCTACCCGAAAATTGAAGAAATGGAAGACGCTTCTTTAATTTCGGGCATTTTAGCTTTGGAAAAGCTCTCCTCTCTTTTATATGAAAAGCTCGAAGAAACAGGAAATTTAAAGCTTTATAAAGAAATAGAGCTTCCTTTATCGAGGGTTTTAGCCGATATGGAGATTCGCGGAGTGCGGGTTGATAAAGACGGTATTATCGCTTTCGGCGAGATGCTTTCCCGCAAAATTGAAGAGATCTCATCAGAAATTTATAAAGAGGCAGGAAAAGAATTTAATATAAATTCGCCCAAGCAGTTAGGCGAGGTCTTATTCCAAGACCTATTAATCCCTGGCGGCAAGAAAACCAAAAGCGGTTATAGCACGAATGCCGATGTTTTGGAAAATTTGAAGGACAGATATAAAATCGTTGCCGATGTTTTGGAATACAGAAAGCTTTCCAAGCTTAATTCAACCTATGTTCAAGGGCTTTTGAAAACTATCGGAGAAGACGGCAGAATTCATACAACCTTTAATCAAACCGAAACAAGAACAGGAAGAATAAGCTCGGTTGAGCCTAATTTGCAAAATATCCCCGTTAGAAGCGATTTAGGAAAAGAAATGCGAAAATTCTTTACCGCCGAAAAGGGGCATTTCTTAGTTGATGCCGATTACAGCCAGATTGAGCTTAGAGTTCTTGCCCATATTTCGGGCGACAAGGCTTTAACGGAAGCTTTCCATTCGGGAGAGGATGTTCATAAAAAAGCGGCGATGAGCGTTTTCGGGCTTCCCGCCGAGATGATAACCGAGGATTTAAGACGTAAGGCAAAAGCGGTAAACTTCGGAATAGTTTATGGTATCGGCGCCTTTTCTTTAAGCGGCGATGTAGGAGTTTCTGTAAAGGAAGCTAAGGAATATATAAACAACTATCTTTCGGTTTACAGCGGCGTTGATGCCTTTATGAAAGACAGCGTTGCTTTCGCAAAAAACAACGGCTTTGTTACAACCCTTTACGGGCGCCGCAGATATATCCCCGAGCTTTCGGCTTCAAACAGAAATATTGCCGCTTTCGGAGAGCGAGTTGCTATGAACGCGCCTATTCAGGGAACGGCGGCGGATATTATTAAAATTGCGATGATAAGGGTTTATGAGCGTCTTAAAAAAGAAAAGCTCGATGCCGCTTTGATCTTGCAGGTACACGATGAGCTTATTATCGAATGCAAGAGCGAAGAAGCCGAAAGCATAGAAAAGCTATTAAAAGAGGAAATGGAAAATGCGGTTAAGCTCTCGGTAGAGCTTATTGCAGATGTTAAAAGCGGCCGCACTTGGTTTGATACAAAATGAGAAATATTCTTTTTGTTTGTTCGGGAAATACCTGCCGAAGTCCTTTATGCGAGGTTTTAGGAAATAAACTTTTGCCCTCTTTCTCCTTTTCGAGCAGGGCTTTATCGGGCTTTTCGGGGGACTCGGCGAGCGAGGGCTCTATAGATGCAGCGCAGCGGCATTCTCTCGACCTTTCATCTCACAAAAGTCGAGTTTTATCGGTGGAAGATATAGATAAGGCCGATGAAATTATCTGTATGACAGAAAGCCACAAGGCAATTCTTTCCAATATTTTAGAAAGGCTTTCTATAAAAAAAGATGTAACTGTTCTCGGCGGCGGTATCCCCGACCCATTTATGGGGGACAGCGAAGTTTATGAAAACTGCTACAATTTAATAAAAAATGCTATAATTTTTCACTTTTTTGGTCTTGAAATTGCTCCGATTTCAAAGGAAGATATCTCTTATCTTCACCTTTTAGAGGTTAATATTTTTTCTATACCTTGGAGCGAACAAGCTTTTTCGGAATTTTTGGAGAATGAAAACAATTTCGGGCTTGTCGCTAAGAAAAACGGAAAAATCGTAGGCTATATTACAGGAAGCTCGGTTTTAGGCGAGGCGGAAATTTATAATATTGCTGTTACCCTTGAAGAAAGGGGCAAAGGAATCGGGCGGCTTTTGCTTTTGGAATTTGAAGACCGTCTTACACCTAAAGAAATAGTTTTAGAGGTCAGAAAAAGCAACGAGGGCGCTATAAGACTTTATGAAAAATTAGGATACAAGACCATTAGCGAGCGGAAAAATTTCTATGAAAATCCCCGCGAGGACGCTTTGATGATGAAGAAAGAGAGGTAAAAAAACGATATGTATGTTTTAGGAATCGAATCCTCCTGCGATGAAACCGCCGCGGCGGTTGTTAAGGACGGCAGAGAGCTTCTTTATTCCTCTGTTGCAACCCAGATAGATACACACAAGCTTTACGGCGGAGTTGTTCCCGAAATCGCTTCGAGAAAACACGCTGAGGATATTGCAATCGTTGTCAAGGATGCGCTTGAGGGCGCGGGAATAACCAAAGAGCAGATAGATGCCGTTGGCGTTACATTCGCGCCGGGGCTTATCGGGGCTTTGCTTGTAGGGGTTAATTTTGCTAAAGGCTTTTGCTATTCTTTAGATAAGCCCTTAGTTCCCGTTCATCATATTCGCTCTCATATCGCGGCAAACTATTTAGTTTCCCCAAATTTAGAGCCGCCCTTTTTGGCGCTCGTAGCTTCTGGCGGACACAGCCTTTTGATAGATGTTAAGGATTATACCGATTATGAGATTTTAGGCAAGACCTTAGACGATGCCGCGGGCGAGGCTTTCGATAAAACCGCGAGAGCCTTGGGATTTCCTTACCCAGGCGGAATTTACATAGATGCGGCGGCAAAAAGGGGCGACCCCTTTAAATATCGCCTGCCCGATCCGCATACCGAAAATCCTTTGGATTTCAGCTTTTCGGGACTTAAAACAGCGGTTTTAAATCTTATTAATCAGCACAAAATGCGCGATGAAGAGATAGACTCCGATTCTCTTGCCGCTTCCTTTCAGAAAACGGTCTGCGATATTTTAGAGAGAAAGCTCTCGCTCGCTATTGATAAAACAGAGCGGAAAAAGGTTGTTTTGGCGGGCGGAGTTGCCGCAAACAGCGAGATAAGAGAAAGAATAGAAAAGCTTTGCCGCCGACTCGGCTGCAGCTTCTATATGCCGACCAGAGAGCTTTGCACAGATAATGCCGCAATGGTAGCTTCTCAAGCCTATTTCGAATTCAAATCAGGAAAGGTGGCAGGTATGGACCTAAACGCCTACGCTACAATGCCCGCCGATGATGTGAGGTTTTGAAAAAACCTCACAATGAATTGCAAGTTCGTGGTTGCATGAATTGAAAGTTCGCTCTTTCATAAATTACCTGCGGCATGAATTGTGCCTTCGGCACATTTGTTGCAATTCAATTCATGGAGCAAAGCGAGAAATTAAGGCGCCGCCAATTTATGGTGCGTTAGCATCAATTCATTAGGAAGCAAAATACTTCAGCAAAACAAAAAACGCCTCAGATTCAAAAAAAATCTGAGGTGTTTTTTTATTCCTTTATTCCGCCGTCCCACCCGAAGGTCATTCCACTACGATATGAAAGGGGATTGCCTATAGCATCATATGTAATGGTTTCACCGTTATATGCTGTAAGCAAATCTTTCCAAGAGGAATTGCCATAAGAGTAGGTTATGGTCTCAGGTGTT
>JAGBHD010000041.1 GCA_018110785.1 Oscillospiraceae bacterium | reverse complement strand
CTCATTTCGAATCCCTTTAATTACTTCTAAAAGAGAAAAGCACCAACCTCAAGGGTTGATGCTTTCTTTTTGGTGCGCTGCAAGGGATTCGAACCCCTGACCTTTTGGTTCGTAGCCAAACACTCTATCCAGCTGAGCTAGCAGCGCACAGTTCTAACGAACATTTGATATATTATCATAAACCGCCCAAAAAGTCAATAGTAAAAGGGAATTTTTATCGAATATTTGATAATAAAAATTCACCTGCATAGCGAGTTGATTTTTATTGCAGCTACTTATATTTTTATATTTGTTGAATTGTTATTATACTATATGATATAATCTAGAAAAAGGTGGTGGGGACATGTCAAAGTTTTCGATGACAAAACAAAAATTTATAAATCAGTGGTTGCGCAGGTTTGCGCCTAAATTATCTAAAAAACAATATGAAGAACATATTAAGAATCAACATATATGGCATGTTTTTTCTTATAATCTCATTAAATCTGAAAATTTACTTATCGGCGATGATGCGCGACAAGCATTTAATCAGGCAAATAAAAACGACTGTATTTGCTGTGATATCAATAATGGTGTAACAGATAAACTTTCTCAGTTGTATGATACAGCTGAAAAAATTGATAGTGCTTTAACAGAGTTTTATGTAGTTGCAAGAGATTATTCCTGGACCTATATAAAAACCCATGAAGGCAATTTGTGTGGACCGTACTTTTTGAGAAAATAACGTGATATCTTATTATTTTTGGTTGTTTTGCTCTTATTTATATACTATTTTTGGTCATTCTTAAGGATAAAACAGGGATCGAAACGAACTACAATTAGTGGACATATATTACGAATAAAAAATGTAGATGGTTGAGATTTTTTTATGAATGTGCTATAATTATTACAATAAATTTGTTTAGGGAGGACGCTATGATAACAATCAAAAATGAAAACATTAAAGCAAGCTTTAATAATGTCGGAGCAGAATTAAAAAGCCTTATAGCAAACGGAAAAGAATATATCTTCGGGGGAGATAAGAATATATGGAGCTATTCTTGTCCGCTTCTTTTTCCTATTTGTAGCGGGCTTAAAGACGATGAATATTATCTTGACGATAAGAAATATACCTTGCCTAAGCACGGTTTTGCAAGAACCTCTGATTTTGAAACCGAAGCTCTTTCCCAAGATAGCGTAACCTTTTTGCTTCGTTCAAACGAAGAAACAAAAAAGAACTATCCTTTCGATTTTGAGCTTCGCGTAATTTATTCCCTTGAAGACAAAAAATTAAAGGTTAAATATGATATTAAAAACTGCGGCACCGATACAATGTATTTTTCTATAGGTGCGCATGAAGCCTATTTATGCGAAGAGGGAATAGAGGAATATGATGTAATTCTCCCCGAAAAAGAAACCCTTGACTCAAGCGTTTTAGAGGGCAATCTCTTAGGAGATAAAAAGGTAAGAATTATAGAAAATGAAGATAAAATAGCTTTAAAATATGATTATTTCTCGGTAGATGCTCTTGTTTTCAAAACCATAAAAGCAAGAGAGGTAATTCTTAAAAACAGAAATACAAATAAAGCTTTAAAGGTAGATTTTAACGGATTTGATTATCTGCTTTTATGGACAAAGCCGAATGCTCCTTATATCTGCATCGAGCCTTGGTGCGGTATTTCAGATTCTATACATACCGACCAAAACTTTAAAACTAAAGAGGGAATAATCAGTGTTCCGAAAGGCGAAAGCTGTCAGAAAGTTCATTCTATCGAAATCTTATAAAAGTAAAAACCGCCGATATTCGGCGGTTTTTACTTTTAGTCTTCAATTGTAATTGTCTTAATTCTCTGAGCCTTTCTCGGCTTGTCGCAATAATCTGTGTCAATGCCCGCGATTCTGTCGAGCTCTTCAAAGCCTTCGACAAGCTTTCCGAAAGCGGCATAGTTTCCGTCAAGATGGGGAGCATCCTTGTGCATAATAAAGAACTGAGAGCCTGCGGAATCAGGATCCATAGCGCGAGCCATAGAGATAACACCGCGAGTGTGTTTAAGGTCGTTTTTTATGCCGTTAGCAGAAAATTCGCCTTTAATGGAATATCCGGGGCCGCCTGTTCCTATTCCGTCGGGGTCGCCGCCCTGAATCATAAAATTCTCTATAACTCTGTGGAAAATAAGTCCGTCATAAAATCCTTTTTTAGAAAGAGAAACAAAGTTCTCTACAGTAATAGGAGCTATATCGGGATAAAGCTCTAAAAGCATCTCTGCTCCGTTTTCCATTATAATTTTTGCATTCATTTTTTTGTCTGTCCTTTCAAATAGTTTATTAAATTATATCAGAAAATAAAGGACAATTCAATCTATTTAGAAAAAAGAATAAAATTCGGCGCGCTTTCCTAAAATCTGTTCTATCATTAAAAGGCGGTTGTATTTCGCGAGTCTCTCTCCGCGGCAAGGAGCGCCTGCTTTTATTTGCGAAGCGCCAACGGCAACAGATAAATCCGAAATAAAGCTATCATCGGTTTCTCCGCTTCTGTGTGATATAACCGTTTCGTAGCCGTTTTGATGAGCAAGCTTTATTGTGGCAAGAGTTTCTGTTAAAGTTCCTATCTGATTGGGCTTTATTAAAATTGCATTTGCGGCGCCCTTATCAATTCCATCTGATAATCTTTTAGGGTTTGTAACAAATAAATCATCTCCTACCACCTGAATAGGTGTAGAGTCTGTAAATTCCGCAAAGGATTCAAAATCCTCCTCTGAAAACGGATCCTCAATAGATACAATAGGATATTTGTTGCAAAGAGATAAAAGATACTGAGAAAGTTCTACAGGGGTATATGAAACTCCCGATTTCATAAAGGTATATTTGCCGTCTTTAAACCACTCGCTGGCGGCGCAGTCAAGCGCGATTGAAACATCTTCAAAAGGCTTATAACCTGACTTATCTATCGCCTTAACTATAAAATCAAGCGCCTCTTCATCGCTTTGCAAATTAGGAGCAAAACCGCCCTCATCTCCAACAGATGTTGAAAGGTTTGCTTCTTCTAATAAACGCTTTAAGGCCCTATAAACATCTGTTCCTATTCTCATAGCATCCTGAAAGCTTTCAGCAGAAGTAGGAATTATCATAAATTCTTGAATATTTAAATTGTTATTCGCGTGTCTTCCGCCGTTTAATATATTCATTAAAGGGGAGGGAAGAGAGTTAGCGGTCATACCGCCGAGATAGTAAAAAAGAGGAATAGAAAGGGAATTAGATGCAGCTCTTGCCGCCGCCAAGGAAACCGAAAGAATTGCATTTGCTCCAAATAAAGATTTGTTTTCAGTGTCGTCGGCATTTATCATAAGATAATCTATTCTGTGCTGATTATATATCTCCTCGCCGCATAAAATGGAATTTATCTTTCCGTTTATGATGCCTACCGCATCAAAAACCGCCTTTCCGCCGAATTCAAGTCCGCCATCTCTTTTTTCGTGCGCTTCGTATTTTCCCGTTGAAGCCCCCGAGGGAACTGATGCCCTGCCTGTAACCCCGTTTTCCAAGGTGATTTTTGTTTCAATCGTAGGAACTCCGCGGGAATCGAAAATCTGCCGTGCTTTAACCGATTTTATTTTAGTGCTCATAATAAAAAACTCCTTATTGCTTTTTAATTATTATTTGAAATTAAATTAAAAAATATCCTTTACAAACAGATAAAAATATATTATTGTAAAAGAGTAATCCTGTATATTTAAGGAGATGCAGATTTATGATAACTAAAGAGATAAACCGTAATGAAAGGGTAAAGCTTGTTTGTTATCTTTCCGATACAAGCGGAATGTGCTATTCCGCATTTGATTTGCAAAACCGCCCTGCTATTCTTATTTTCCCTGGTGGTGGATATAGTTTTTGCTCTGAAGTTGAAGCTGAGCCTATTGCGCTCAAATTTTTATCACAGGGGTTTGTTTGCTTTGTTTTATACTATTCTATTGGTGAATATGCGCGTTTTCCGGCACCGTTGCTTGATGCTGCGTGGGCTGTAAAAACAATAAGAGACAATGCCTCGGAGTTCGGCATAAATCCTGAAAAATTGTCGGTATGCGGATTTTCTGCGGGAGGTCATCTCGCCGCATCAATCTCAACAATGTATAATAAAGATGAACTTTTGCAGTCAGAACTTAATATAATGCCGGATGAAGTCCGCCCTAATCTTTCGGTGCTTTGTTATCCCGTTATAAGCGGGGTAGAGGATACTCATTTAGGCTCATTTTATAATCTTGCGGGAACAGATACTCCCGAACACGATACCCTTGTAAATCTATCCTGCGAATATTATATAAATGAAAAAACGCCGCCTGCATTTATCTGGCATACGGCGAATGATGCAACAGTTCCCGTCATAAATTCCTTGGTTTATGCCGAAGCTTTATCGGTTAATAAAGTTCCGTTTGAACTGCATATATTCGATGATGGAGCCCATGGACTTGCAACAGGCGACATTATAACAAAAGAGAAAAACTATAAATTTAAGGATTGGACAGAAAAAGCCGCAGAGTTTATTATGAAAACCCTTGATATTTATGAATAAAAGAAAGGAGCATCAATGATGCTCCTTTTTCGTTATACAAAAAAACAGTCTGCCATTTTCAGACAGACTGTTTTGCTTTTGAAATTACATGTATTTTTTAACAGATTCAGGAAGCTCGGAAGCATCAGCCGAAACTGTAAGGGTGAGGTTTGCCTCGGTGTCAAGCTTCTCAATTTTATCCAAGAAACAACCAAGAGCCTCTAAGTCTGCATTGCCGATTTTTAAGATAGAATCAATGAAAACATCAGTAATATCATAGTTTCCTGCTAAAATTCCTGCAATAAAACCATAAAAAGCTTCATATCCTTCAACAGCATAGTGCTCAACATCTACCAAGCGAATGCTGTGAGGAATGTCGAAAGTAAGCTTTAAGCCTTTTTCAACACACACAACGCTACCATGTTCTTTTTTAACAACGGCGTTCATCTGATCGATAAGCTGCTTGGTTTTTCCGGAGCCTTTTCTGCCAACAATAAGTTTAATCATTTTAAAATCCTCCTTTATATGTTAAACGGTTGACCGTTTAATTTACTTTAATAATTTTTCCAAAGTTTCTTTTTCTGCCTCGTAACCGGGTTTGCCGAGAAGGGCAAACATATTTTTCTTATAATCTTCAACACCGGGCTGGTTAAAAGGATTTATAGCTAAAACATATCCGCTTACAGCGCAAGCCTTCTCAAAGAAATAAATCATATAGCCTAAGTCAAATTCAGTTATAGAATCGAGCTCGATTATAAGATTGGGAACACCGCCCTTGGTATGAGCTAAAATAGTTCCCTCAAAAGCTTTGCGGTTAACAAGCGACATATTCTGATTGGAAAGAAAGTTAAGTCCGTCGGAATTAGCTTCATCTTCCATTAAGAAAAGGTCGTTTCCAATGTTTTTAATGTCAACAACCGTTTCGAACATCAATCTTGCTCCGTCTTGGACATACTGACCGAGCGAATGAAGGTCGGTAGAATAAATAGCGGAAGAGGGGAAAATACCCTTTTGGTTTTTGCCTTCGCTCTCTCCGTAAAGCTGCTTGAACCATTCGTTCATCATGGTAAAAGACGGTTCATAGCTACAGAGCATCTCAATTATTTTACCTTTTCTGTAAAGAATGTTTCTGATAGCGGCATATCTGCAAGCAGCGTTTGAATAAACATCATCATTTGCAAAATCGTCCATTGCTTTTTCAGCGCCTGACATAAGAGCATTAATATCAGCGCCTGCAACGGCGATGGGGAGAAGCCCTACCGCTGTTAAAACAGAAAATCTTCCGCCAACATCATCGGGAATAACAAAGGACTCATATCCGTTGCGGTCAGCAAGGGATTTCAAGGTTCCTTTTGCCTTATCGGTTGTGCAGTATATTCTGCCTTTTGCGCCTTCAGCTCCGTATTTTTTCTCCATAAATTCGCGGAAAACGCGGAAAGCTAAAGCAGGCTCGGTAGTAGTTCCCGATTTGGAGATAACATTTATTGAAACATCTTTGTCTTTGCAGATTTCAAGGATCTCGTTGAGATATCGGGGGCTTATTGAGTTTCCTGCAAAATAAATTTTAGTTTTTTTACAGGAAAGGTCGTTATAATGCTGAGAATATAAAAATTCGATAGCAGCTCTTGCTCCGAGGTAAGAGCCTCCAATACCGATAACAACTAAAATATCAGAATCGGAACGGATTTTTTCAGCGGCGGATTTGATTCGTGCAAACTCTTCTTTATCGTATGCTTTGGGAAGGTCCATCCAGCCTAAAAATGCGTTTCCGAGGCCTTTCTTATCATGTAATAAACGATGAGCAGACTCTATTTGAGGCTTTATAGCTTCAAATTCGTCTGCTGAGATGAATTTGGACAAATGTTTTTCATTAAGTTTCAGAGGCATATCATATCGTCCTTTAAATATTTTCTATTATTATAATAACCTATATTATATTTTTTTGTAAGTGTTTATTCTATATTATTTCATAAAAATATATTTCAAAATCAAACAACAAAAAGTAGTTGAAAATTTGAGTTTGGGAACAGATTCGGATGCAGTTAAAGAAAATTCCGCCAAAACTTCATCGCGGTATTTAAAGGTAATATTTCCAACGGTTTGGTTTTCCTCAACAGGCGCCATTAAATTTTCTGAAAATGTGCAATGCTGGGTTATCTCTGATTTAGCATCTTTTTTTATAATAAATCCGCTGATATCAGGATTTTTAATAGATACATATTCCTTAGAGCCGAGCATAACCTTGATGTTTGGAAAAGAAGAGGTATCAATTTCAGGCTTATAATAGCAGTAAGCTGAAAAACCATAGTTTAAAAGCTCTTTAACCCCACTTAACCTCTCATCAATGCTCTTACAGCCTAAAACAACTGCTATAAGCTTTAGACCATCTCTTTCTGCCGAAGCGGAAAGACAGTATCCGGCATCGCTTGTGTATCCCGTTTTAAGCCCTGTTGCACCTTTGTAAAATCGGATAAGCTTATTTGTATTGGTAAGCTCAGTTTTGCCATTTCTTAAACTATCAGTCCATATTGTAGTATAATTTAGTATTTTTTCGTGTTTTAATAGCTCTTTCGACATAAGCGAGATATCATAAGCAGTAGAATAATGACCATCTTCGTCAAGTCCGTTAGCATTTTTAAAGCAGGTGTTAACCATTCCAAGCTCTCGAGCGCGCTTGTTCATCATCTCAACAAAATTATCCTCAGTTCCTCCGATAGCCTCAGCAAGTACAACCGCCGCATCATTGGCGGAATTAACAGCAACTGCCTTTAATAGGTCGTTTACACTCATTTCTTCGCCAACCTCAAGCCATATTTCGCTTCCGCCCATAGACTTTGCGTGTTCCGAGCAAACCAAAACCTGTTCAAAGGTTAAAGCCCCTTTCTCTATAGCCTCCATAGTAAGAAGCATCGTCATAATTTTGGTAATAGAAGCCATGGGGCGCATCTCGTCTTTATTATCCTCGTATAATATTTTTCCGCTGTTTGCTTCTATTAAAACGGCAGATACGGCATTTGTATTAATTACAGGAGTTTCTGTATCGGAATAAAGAACATCGCCCTCAGAGGTTTGAATAACCGTTTCGGCAAAACACATAGGCGAGAAAATAAAAAATACAGTTAAAACAGCCGCGGTAATTGATTTTTTCATAATTTTAACCACCCTTCTTGTTTGAATATATGCAGAGAGGCAAAAGAAAATGAAAAAACTCCGTTTTATCGGAGTTTATCTGCTTTTTAAATTTCCGGTTGAGGGCCCTTCGAGCAGGCTTCCGTTTTTATCGAAGCGGGAGCCATGGCAAGGGCAGTCCCAGGAATGTTCTATTGGATTCCATTTTAAGGCGCAGCCTAAATGAGGACAACGGGGCTTTGTAAGTGTCAGTAAATTTTTGCAGGTTTCAAATGCGTTTATAAAAAGCTGAGGGCGAAGTATAGAGCGGGAAGGAGAGAAAAGGGAAGAGTATTTGTTTTCTTTTTCTAATATCTTGTCGCAAAGAAGCGATGCGGCAACCATAGAGGAAGTCATGCCCCATTTGTTAAATCCTGTTGCAACATAAAAATTCGTTGTTCCTTTTGAATATTCTCCTACATAAGGAACCGAGTCAAGAGTCATGCAGTCCTGAGTTGCCCATCGGTATTTTTCCCGTGCGGTGGGATAATAGGTTTTATAGAAGTTTTCAAGCTCTCTGAAATTTCCACCCTCTTTTCCTGTTCTGTGGTCTCCGCCGCCTATAAGAAGTAAATTTTTATAATTTCTGAAGGACATACCGTTTTCTGCCTCGTCCACATACATTCCTTCGAAATCAGGCGCGTTTTCCAATGCTAAAACATATGAGCGGTGTTGATACATCTTTAAAGGATATAAGCCGTGCTTATTAAAAATAGGGAAGTGGGTTGCAACAATAATCTTTGAGGCGGTTATTTTACCGCCGTTCGTAATAATATTTTTCCCGTCATACGAAAGCGCCGTGGTTTTTTCATAAATATTAAGCCCATCTGCAATGCAGCTTATGAATTTTAAAGGATTAAATTGAGCTTGATTTTTAAATCTAACCGCTCCAACCGTTTTAAAAGGCAGGGGATTGCTGTTAAGCAATTCAGCTTTACAACCGATTTTCTCTAATGCTATCATTTCTTTCTCTAATTTATCAAGGTTATTAATCGAATAAACATAAGAATTTTTGTTTTCAAAGTCGCAATCTATATTTTTGCTTAAGTTTCGATATTTTTTGATAGCTTCTTCATTTGCTTCGTAGTATAGCTTCGCCTTTTCCGTTCCAAACTGTCGTATCAGTTTATCATATATAAGAGAATGTTGAGAGGTTATCTTTGCCGTTGTGTTTTCAGTAACCGAGCCGCATATTCTGTCAGCCTCTATTAAGGCATAGCGAATACCCGTATTTTGAAGCATATATGCGCATAAAACCCCCGCAATACCGCCGCCGATTATTAAAACATCGGTTTTTATATCTCCCTTTAAGGGCTCGAATTTTTTAATAGTTGAAGTTGCTTTCCAAACAGAATTCATTTTTTATATCACCGTTCTTAGTTTGCTCAAAGATGAGGTGAATATAAATAATACTTGCAAATCAAGGATTTTATTGATATAATTTAAAAAATAAATAATAAACTGCCACCGGGTAGTAAATGTATAAAAGCATTCGTGAAGCGTATCGTTAGGTCTTAGAAGATGCGCTTAAATCGAATGCTTTTTTTGAGGTGTAAAAATGAAAAAGTTTAATTTAGGTTTAACAAAATTTGAATTAGGACTGTGGGTGTTATCAGTATTTGCTGTTTTAGCTTCATCGTTGTTTTCTGAAACAGTAGATATCTTAACAATAATAGCTTCGCTTATAGGAGTAACAGCTCTTATTTTCGTTGCAAAAGGTTATGCTCTGGGGCAGATATTAACTATCGTTTTCGCAGTGTTTTATGGTATTATATCTTTCTTTTTTAAGTATTATGGAGAGATGATAACCTATCTTTGTATGACGGCTCCTATAGCGCTCGGAGCTACAATATCATGGCTGCGACACCCATATAAAGGAACAAAAGAGGTAGAGGTAAACCGTCTTACTAAAAAGCAGGTTGCGGTAATGATTGTTTCAGCTTTAATAGTTACAGTAGCCTTTTATTTTATTCTCTCAGCTATGGGGAATGCGAATATAATCTTTAGCACAATTTCCGTAACAACAAGCTTTGTAGCATCTTATCTTACATTCTATAGAAGCCCCTATTATGCTATCGGCTATGCCGCCAATGATTTGGTTTTAATAGTTTTGTGGGTATTAGCCGCTATTGAGAATATTTCTTATTTTCCGATGATAGTCTGTTTCATTATGTTTTTCGTAAATGATATCTACGGCTTCCTCAATTGGAGAAGAATGGAGAAAAGGCAGAATAAAGAGTAGGGAACTGATTTAATCAGGTAATTTATGTAATAAAATAAAAAGCAAGCATCTGCGAAAGCAGAAACTTGCTTTTTTTGGGGTGTGTTTTTTATAACGGATTAGAAAAGCAACCGTTAATCTATTCCGAATACCATGGTAATTCTCTTTCAGAATCAGCATTTTTAACATTAAAACCTTTGCTTTTTAACAAAGGCAACACCTCTTTTTTTGTAAACTCAACCGAGGTATAACCATCTAGATCGAGAGATGTTTTGTCATCAAATAGAATCACGTAAGAGGCACGTTCTATTCTGTCGCCGTAAACATTATATCTTGCATTAATGTAATAAACACTATCTATTTGATTGTAATTATAAGACTGCATATCAAATTTGATATTATCTTCATAAAATCTAACATTCGGTAGCATCATCATAATCGCAGAAAATAGAGATACTAAAACTGAAAGAAGAAAACAAACAAATGAGAATTTTTTCAAACCTTTTGAAATCAAGATGTTTGAAAAATTTTTTCTTTCCTCTTTGGTAAGGTGTTTGTTAGGTATGTAGGGAAAGAGTGCGATTGCACCAAAAATAGAACAAATACCTGCACATAGGAACCCCATATACCATGGTGCGGATAACATAACTATTGTATTCTGAGAAAGGATTAAATTATAGAGTGCGAAAATACCACAGAGTAAAACTGAGGATATCGCAAAAACAACTACAAATGCTTTTGCGAAAGAGCTAAAAGTCATAAATTTACTCGACTTAGCAGAAGTATCGCAATAAGACTCAAATATTTCAACATCAGGAGCAGTGGAATTACTAATATGCTCTAATAAAAGTTTTTCATATTCTAAAAGCTTGTCTTTTTGATTTAGTTTCTCATATTTTGCTATCGCTTTATCAATTTTGTTTTTAATAAGTAAAGCATAGGGGGCAAAATTTGAAAATCTTGAAAATATATAACCGTCACGAATGTTTTGCAAAGTTAAAAAATAATCGTGTGCATAACTGTTTTCGTTATTTATCTGTGAAAAATCCATATCGCTATCTTTAAGTTTAAATACGGCTTTATAATTTTCAAGCAGATGATTCAAAAGTGTCGTTTCGTCATATAAAAACGGAACTATTTGTGGAATGATATTTTTAATTTGTTTTTTTAGGCTTTCAAAACAAGTTTTTAATCTTTCAGGAGTTTCAATATTGCTAAAATAGCAAGCTTTAAAGATTTTTTGTTCCACATATGGTATGATATCCGTTAAATGGTAATATACAATGCTGTTTTTTCTTAATTTAATTACACAGTAAAGTGAACTTGGTTTAAAATAGATTGATTCTTTTTTTATATATCTAAATTCTAAAATATAGTTAAGAAACTCTATGCTGTATTTGCAGATTTTTTTAGAATCTTCTATGTGTTCTTCGAACATATTTGGGTTTTCCTTAGCAAATTCTCTGCAAAGAGAAATAAAAATGTTTGTTAGCATAACATTTTATCCTTTATAACAGTATATAAGTATAGAATACTACAGTTTCGGTTGATTCGCAACTATATAAAAACAGAAAAAGCAAGCATCCGCAGAAGCGGAAACTTGCTTTTTTGGTCTGAGTGACGGGACTTTTTTATAAGGCTATCGAAAGGTCCGCAGGACCTTCTCCCAAAGTCTTTTTTCGCTTCGCTCAAAGCCTTTGGAGTTAGCTTCAAGTCCCGCACCGAATGAAAAACAAAAAAGCCGCACCAATGTGCGACTTTTTATTTTTGGTCTGAGTGACGGGACTTGAACCCACGGCCTCTACCACCCCAAGGTAGCGCGCTACCATCTGCGCCACACCCAGAAACGAATATTATAATATCACAACAAATTCGTAAAGTCAATAAAAAAATTAAAAAAGTTTTAACTTATTACTTGTTCTTTGAGTTTGGTCGTGATATAATATATCAGGTATTTTATAAAAGGAAGGATTATTCTTATGTCAGGACATTCCAAATGGAACAATATTAAACGCAAAAAAGAGAAGACCGATGCGCAGAAAGGTAAAATCTTTACCAAAATCGGCAGAGAGATTTCTGTTGCTGTTAAGCTAGGCGGAGCTGATCCGAGCAGTAACTCTAAGCTTAAAGAATTGGTTTCCAAAGCAAAAAGCTTAAATGTTCCTAATGATAATATAGACCGTATAATTAAAAAAGCGGCAGGTAGCGGCGATAAAGATACATATGAAGATATTACATATGAGGGCTATGGTCCTAACGGTATCGCAGTTATCGTTGAAGCTCTTACAGATAACAGAAACCGTACTGCTTCCGATGTTCGCCATTATTTTGATAAATTCGGCGGAAATTTAGGAACAACAGGCTGCGTTTCCTATCTCTTTGAGGATAAGGGAATAATCGTTGCAGATGTTAAAGGAAAAGACGAAGATGCAGCAATGGAAGATTTCCTTGAGGCAGGTGCTATTGATTTAAATATCGAAGATGGTATTGCCGAAATTGAAACCGAGCCTAACGATGTTTATAGCATTAAAGAAGCTATTGAAGCTAAAGGATATGTTATAATTTCTGCAGAGGCAGAAAAAATTCCTTCAACATATGTAAGCTTAACCGATGAAGAATCGGCTAAGAAAATGAATCTTATGCTCGAAAACCTTGAGGATAATGATGATGTTCAGAAGGTTTGGCATAACTGGGAAAATGAAGACGAATTTGATTTCTAATTTATTTTGCTTGGAAAGGCGGTATCTTATATGAGCGATCGTAAGATAACACTTTGTCTTGGCTGTATGCGCCAAAAAGATGAAAATACAGAGATTTGTCCACATTGTGGGTACAAATATGCACCCGAAACACAGGGTAAAACCCTTCTTCCGAAAACCGTTTTGAAAGACCGTTATATTATCGGAAGAACTCTTTTAAAGGATAGCGACGGATTAACCTATATCGGCTTTGATGTTTCAACAGAGTCGAGAATTGAAGTTAAAGAATTTTTCCCCGAAGTTTTATGTGATAGAAAAGAAGATGGAACAGTTGCTCCGAAATCGGGAAGAGAAGTTCTTTTCAAAACAATGAAGTCTGAATTTTCGGATTTGCAGCTTAAAATACAAAAGCTTAAAACTTTAAACAGTTTACCGCGAGTTTTCGATGTTTTTGAGGATAAAGGAACAGTTTATTGCATTTCCGAAAGGAAAGAGCTTATTAAATTTTCCGATTATTTAACCTTTGAAAACGAAGATTTTACTTGGGAAAAGGTTAAGGAAATGTTTTTCCCGTTACTTACAACTTTAGCAACGGTTAATGATGCGGGAATAATTCATAGATTGATTTCCCCTGAAACTATTTATGTTGATAAATATTCCAACCTTCATATACACGGTTTTTGTACCGAATCCTTGCTTGAGTATGCGCAGAATTCCGATCCCGATAACATTATGGGCTATGAAGCTCCCGAAATGTTCGTTCAGAATGCGGAAACGGGCTTTTATACCGATGTTTATTCCCTTGGAGCTGTAATGTACAGAACGCTCGCAGGAATTGCTCCTGTCAGCGCTAAGGACCGCCTTGGCGGCACCGAGCTTCCTACGCTTCGTCAGATAAATCCGATGATTACCGAGAAGGTATCGGATATCATATATCGTGCTATGGCGCTCGATCCGCTTGATAGAATAAGATCGATAAGAGGATTTATAGAGATTATAAATGCCGCTCTTCAGGAAAAGGAGCCTGAAAAGGTTATAGACTTAGCGCAGAAGAAAAAGAATGCTAAAAAGATAACAGGTATTTTAATAGCTGTTTTTGTAGTTGTCTTTTTAGGCCTTGTTTTTGGAATAGCTTATATGCTGTTTAATCCGAGTGGTGCTCCTAATAACGATCCTCCTGCGATAAGCAGCGAGGTTTCAAGTTCTCCAAGCTCATCGGTTGATGAGGATATTATCTCTGCAGCTTCCGAGGTAAGCAGCTTGGCAGGTGGCAGATTTTATGCAGTTCCCGGTTTTGTAGGAACAACAAAATATACAGAGATAAACCCCTCGTATTTAGAGCGTTTTACCTTTGAAGCAACCTATGAATACAGCGATGAATATGCAGAAGGTATAATTATAAAGCAAACTCCCGCTGAAAACGAGCCGCTTGAGCTTTATGGTACAATTAAGGTAGTAGTGAGTAAAGGTCCTCATTATCTTGATATTCCTGAAACAGAGGGTGTAGATATTGATACTTATACTGAAACCCTTATCTCCATAGGCTATACAGAGGATAAGATTGTAACTGCAGAAGTTCAAGGTAAACCCGAAGATGCAGGTAAAATAATGGCGGTATTTCTTGAAAACGGCGAAAATAAAATAGATGTAGAGAACTATTCGAAAATTTATGTAATCTATTATACAAAGGAAAAAGTTAAAGACTAATGGGATTTTTTGAGATATTCTTATCAGGAATTGGGCTTTCAATGGATGCCTTTGCTGTTTCTGTAACCAACGGTTTAATCTGCAAAAAAGTTAGGGTAAGAGATGCAATAAAAATTGGTTTGTTCTTTGGAATAGCCCAAGGCTTAATGCCGTTGATAGGTTACTTTCTTGGAAAAACCTTTGCCTCTTATGTTGAAAGGTTTGATCATTGGATAGCATTTTTATTGCTTGCTTTTATCGGCGGTAAAATGATTATAGATGTTTTTTCGGGCGAAGAGGAAAAAGGCTTTAATCTCGATTTTAAATCCCTTTTCATTCAAGCAATTGCAACGAGCATAGATGCCCTTGTTTTGGGGGTAACCTTCAGCAGCTTAGGCGATATAAATATATTCTCAGCCGTACTTTTAATCGCAGGGATAACCTTTACCTTCTGTGTTTTAGGGACATATCTCGGAAGATTTGTAGGGGAGAAGCTAGGCAAATATGCGCTTTTAGCAGGCGGAATTATATTAATAGGCCTTGGAGCAAAAATACTTATAGAACATCTCTTTTTCTAAATAAAAGCAGGGCGGGTTTTCCCGCCCTGTTTATATATTTAAAGAGAGCTAGCAAGCTTAAAAATTTCCGAGAAGGCTGCCAATAAATATTATTTGCTTTAAGCTCTCATATTTCATTTTATTCCGAATTAGGTTTTTGGTGCAGAATAAGTGTAAAGCAGAAAGCCTTTTTAGTAAATTTCTTAAAAAATATAGCTGTTTTAGCGGTTAAAGCATTGAAATTCGCGGCAAAATGATATATAATATTATGTTGTATTAAAATGTGAATTAAGGGGAAGTCCAAAATTATGCGTAACGAAAAACTTAGAAACATAGCAATTATTGCCCATGTTGACCATGGCAAAACAACTCTTGTTGATGAAATGCTCAAACAGAGCGGTACCTTTAGAGATAATCAGGTAGTAGCAGACAGAGTTATGGATAGCAACGATTTAGAGCGTGAGCGCGGAATAACTATTCTTGCTAAAAACACCTCTGTTGTTTATAAAGATGTTAAAATAAATATTATTGATACTCCGGGACACGCTGATTTCGGCGGAGAGGTAGAGCGCGTTTTAAAAATGGTTGACGGTGTTCTGCTTTTGGTTGATGCTGCAGAAGGCCCTATGCCTCAGACCCGTTTTGTGCTTTCTAAGGCGCTTGAACTCGGTCATAAGGTTATTATAGTTGTTAATAAGGTTGATAAACCCGATGCTCGTCCCTATGAGGTTTGCGATGAGGTTTTAGAGCTTTTGATGGACCTCGATGCTACGAATGAACAGCTTGATAGTCCTATAATTTTCTGTTCGGGCAGAAAGGGAACAGCTTCTTTAAGCCCCGATGAGGAAGGAACAGACCTTCTTCCGCTTTTCGATAAAATTATCGACCAGCTTGATCCGCCTGTTTCCGAAACAGAGCTTCCTTTTAAAATGCTCGTTTCTGCAATTGAATATAACGATTATGTCGGAAGAATTGCTGTTGGCAAGGTAGAGCAAGGTATTGTTCGCCAGAATCAGGATATTATTGTTTCAAACTACCATAGCGATAAAACCGTTAAAGCTAAGGCTGTTAACATCTATCAGATAGAGGGACTTAAGAAAGTTCCCGTAACAGAGGCTATAGCCGGAGATATTATAACGATGAGCGGTATCGATTCTATCGAGATAGGAGATACAGTCTGCGAAGTAACAGATGCTGCTCCTTTAGAGTTTGTAAAAATATCCGAGCCTACTATCGAAATGATATTCTCTGTAAATAACGGACCTTTTGCAGGTAGAGAGGGTAAGTTTGTAACCTCTCGCCATATAAGAGAAAGGTTGTATAAAGAAACCTTGAAAGATGTATCTCTAAAGGTTTATGACGGAGATAGCGCGGAATCATTCCGCGTTTGCGGCAGAGGCGAAATGCATATAAGTATTCTTATCGAAACTATGCGTCGCGAGGGTTATGAATTTTTAGTAGGACCGCCTAAGGTACTTTATAAGGAAATAGATGGGGCTAAAATGGAGCCTTGTGAAAGGCTCGTTGCCGATGTTCCCGAAGAATTTGTTGGCGCGGTTATTGATAAGCTCGGAAGAAGAAAGGCAGAAATGCTTTCTATGACTCCGCAGGGAAGCAGAGTGAAATTAGAATTCTTAATTCCTTCAAGAAGCCTTTTCGGATATAGAAGCGAATTTTTAACCGATACAAAGGGCGAGGGAATAATGGGCTCTGTTTTTGATTCTTATCAAGAATATAAAGGCGAAATTCCCCGCCGTTCAACCGGCTCTTTAATAGCCTTTGAAACAGGCGATTCTGTAACCTACGGTCTTTATAATGCCCAAGAAAGAGGAGAGCTCTTTATAGGCGCAGGCATTCCCGTTTATGAGGGAATGATAGTAGGTGTATCTCCGAAAAGCGAAGACCTTGCGGTTAATGTATGTAAGAAAAAGCATGTTTCCAATATGCGCGCATCGGGAAGCGATGAAGCGCTTCGCTTAGTTCCGCCAACGATTTTAAGTTTAGAAGAATCAATCGAATTTATCTCTGATGATGAGCTTATAGAGGTAACTCCTAAAAATATCCGTCTTCGTAAGCAGATTCTTTCCAATGTAGCAAGAATGAAAGCGAAAAACGGAAATAAAAATCAGTAAAATTCATATATTTAAAAAAGAAATAAAAAAGGGAGAACTATTATGGCAAAAATTCGTGCTGCAGTTATATTCGGCGGTATGTCGAGTGAATATGAGGTTTCCCTGCAATCGGCATATTCGGTTATAAAAAATATAGACAAACGTAAGTATGAAGTTGTTTGCATAGGTATTACCAAAAAGGGTAGATGGCTTTATTTCCCGGGTGATATTGAAATGATTTCAAGCGATGAATGGTTTACCCATCCCGATTGCGTAAGCGTTATGATAAGTCCCGACCGCTCCCATCGAGGAATTTATAAAATTATGCCCGATTCATCTGCAGTTTTGCAGAAAATAGATGTTGTATTTCCCGTGCTTCACGGTAAATACGGGGAAGATGGTACAATTCAAGGACTTTTAGAGCTTTCGGGTATTCCTTTTGTAGGTTGCGATACATTATCAAGTGCAGTATGTCTTGATAAAGCTATGACTCATAGTGTGCTCGATAGCTTAAATATTAAAAATGCCGCTTGGCTTGCTTTCGATTTGTCCTATTTAAAAGAACAAGAAAAAATAACAGAACGGGTTGAAAACAAATTCAAATATCCCGTATTTGTAAAACCTGCAAAAGCAGGCTCTTCTGTCGGTGTTAGCAAAGCTCATAATAGAGAGGAGCTTATTGAAGCTGTTAAAACTGCTTTTTCTCATGACGATAAGGTTGTAGTTGAAGAAACCCTTGTCGGAAAAGAGGTAGAGTGCGCGGTTATGGGGAATGAACACCCGATAGCTTCTATCGTAGGCGAAATTCTTCCTAAAGCGGAGTTTTATGATTATGAAGCTAAATATTTGAACGGAACTACCGACCTTTTAATTCCCGCATCTATAACGAAAGAGCAAATGGAAAAGGTCCAGAGAACCGCAGTTCAAGCCTATAAGGGGTTAGGTTGCTCAGGGCTTACGAGAATGGATTTCTTTGTATTAGAAGATGGCAGCGTTTATTTAAACGAGCCTAATACCTTGCCCGGTTTTACCTCTATCAGTATGTATCCCAAGCTCTTTATGTATGACGGAATGACCTATTCCGATATTATAGATAACCTTTTAGAGCTTGCTATAGAAAGGGCTGATGTTTATAATGGATAATCGCGCAATCGGTGTATTCGATTCGGGCCTTGGCGGCTTAACGGTTGTTAAAGAGCTTCAGAAAATATTGCCTAAAGAAAGTATTATCTATTTCGGCGATACGGGCCGCGTTCCTTATGGCTCCAAAAGCGATGCTACTATTTCTAAATATGTAAGTGAAATATTCGGTTTTCTTTCCGAAAAGAATGTTAAAGCTGTAGTTTCCGCCTGCGGAACGGCAAGCTCGGTTATAATGAAACAAAATCTTCTGCCCAAAGAAGAGCTGTTTACGGGGGTTGTAGTTCCTGCTTGTCTTGCGGCTTTGGAAAAGACCAAAAACCGCCGCATAGGTATTATAGGAACTAAAGCAACAGTTAATTCGGGTGCTTATGCAGAGTTTATAAACCGAATGGCAGATGATGTAGAGGTTTTTTCTTTAGCTTGCCCTTTATTTGTGCCGCTTGTAGAAAACGGAATGTTCGATGAGGGCAATGAAATAACCTCGCTTTCGGTAAAGCAGTATCTTTCTTATTTTAAGGATAAGAATATTGATACCCTTATCTTGGGCTGTACCCATTATCCTCTTTTATCTTCCTTTATATCAAAGGAAATGGGCGATGGGGTTACGCTTATTGATTCAGGAAAAGAAACTGCTAACTTAATTAAAAAGATGCTCGAAAAGAATGATATGCTATCAGAAGAAGCAGAAGCTTCTTATGAATATTATGTTTCCGATAGTATAGAAGATTTCTCTGAAAACGGCGAGAGGTTTCTTGGCAGGAAGATTAAAGAAAATTTATATAAAAAGGTATTTTAATGAAAAAAGATGTTCTTATAAATATAAAAAGCATCTCGCAAAACGATAGCGATGAGCCCGTTGAGATTTTTACAAAGGGTAAATTCTCCCGCCTTAGAGATGCCTATTATATAAGATATATGGAATCAGATGAAAGCGGGTTTGTAGGACAAACAACAACCCTTAAAGTGGAAGGAAATCGTAAGGTTACCTTGAGCAGAAGCAAAGCAGAGGAAAGTATGGTAATGGAATCGGGAAAGAGAAATGTTTGCCGATATGTTTTGCCAGAAGGAGAGTTCTATTTCGGAATTCAAACCGATTACATAGTAAACGAGCTTACCGACCTTGGCGGAAAGCTTAAATTTGCTTATTCTTTGGATATGAATTCAGAGCCTGTAAATCAGATAAAAATAGACATAAAAGTAAGGGAAGTTTAAACAGAAAGGAAATTTATATGACAAGCGTTATTGAAATGTATGTAAGCCGCATAAAAGAGTTTATAAACAATGCTATAGAATCGGCTTATGAAAAAGGGGAGCTTCCTTCCAAAGAAATTCCCGATTACTTAATTGAAATTCCTGCCGATACAAATTTCGGCGATTTTGCCGCAAATATTGCTATGGTAGGTGCGCGCAGTTTTAAAACCGCGCCTCGCAAAATAGCAGAAGCTGTTATTTCCAATATAAATACCGAAAATACAGGTATAGAAAAGATTGAAATTGCAGGTCCTGGATTTATTAATTTCTTTGTTAATATGGACTTTTTTGCTTCTATTCTTTCGTTAGTTAAAGATATGGGCGAAAACTATGGCAGAGTTTCGGTTGGAAACGGCAAAAAGCTTATGGTTGAATTTGTTTCCGCTAACCCAACAGGACCTATGCATATAGGAAATGCCCGCGGCGGAGCATTGGGCGATTGCTTGGCAAGCGTTCTTGATTGGGCAGGATATGATGTAACAAGAGAGTTCTATGTAAATGATGCGGGAAATCAGATAGAGAAGTTTGCAAATTCTTTAGATGCCCGTTATCTTCAAATTTATAAGGGCGATGATATAGTTTTCCCTGAAGATGGCTATCATGGCGAAGATATTAAGGTACACGCTAAAAACTTCTCCGAAAAATACGGAGATGCTTATGTTGAAAAAAGTGTCGAAGAGCGTAAAAAAGCCCTTGTTGATTATGCATTGCCGCTTAATATAGAAAAGCTCCATACCGACCTTGCCGCTTATAGAATAAACTATGATGTTTGGTTTAAAGAAAGCTCCCTTTACAAGCAGGATGCTGTTAATAAGGTAGTAAAGAAGCTTACCGAAAAGGGCTTAACCTATGAAAAAGAGGGTGCAATCTGGCTTAAATCAACCGAATTCGGAAGCGAAAAGGACGATGTTTTAGTCCGAGCTAATGGTTTTGCGACCTATTTTGCTGCAGATATTGCTTATCATTATAATAAGTTTATCGAACGCGGATTCCAGAAGGTAATCAATATTTGGGGTGCGGACCACCATGGACACGTAGCTCGTCTTAAAGGCGCTATGGAAGCCTTAGGCGTAGCAGCCGACGGACTCGATATCGTGCTTATGCAGTTAGTTCGCTTAATGCGCGGCGGAGAAACCGTTAAGGTAAGTAAAAGAACAGGAAAGTCTATAACCCTTTCCGACCTTTTAGAGGAAGTTCCGGTTAATGCGGCAAGATTTTTCTTTAATCTTCGCGATGCAGGAACCCATCTTGATTTTGATATGGAGCTTGCTGTTGAAGAAAGCAGCCAAAACCCTGTTTATTATGTTCAGTATGCTCATGCCCGTATCTGTAGCATTATCGCAAATATGAAAAAAGAAAACCGAGTTTTACCCGATACAAACGGGGAAGTGCTGAAGCTTTTGAAAGATTCGGAAGAAAAAGAGCTTATAAGACTTATCGGAAAATTCCCTGAAATAATAAAAGAAGCCGCTAAATCTTATGACCCCTCAAAAATTACCAAGTACGCAGTAGATGTTGCAACCTTGTTCCATAAATTCTATAATGCTTGCAGAGTAAACTGCGAGGAAGACAACCTTGCCGCAGCTCGATTAGAGCTTTGCTTAGCAACAAAGCAAACCTTAAAGAATGTTTCGGACATCTTAAAAATAGATGCCCCCGAATCTATGTAAATAGCATAAAAAAGCGAACTTTAAAAGTTCGCTTTTTTATTTTAATTTTTTCTAAAATACTATTGACTTTTTGGAAAGAGTTTATTATAATATAAAAGTCGCTGATGAAAGCGCTGGTGTAGCTCAGTTGGTAGAGCAGCTGATTTGTAATCAGCAGGTCGGGGGTTCAAGTCCGTCCACCAGCTCCAATATTTGGGCGAGTTCCCGAGTGGCCAAAGGGGGCAGACTGTAAATCTGTTGCTTTTTAGCTTCGATGGTCCGAATCCATCCTCGCCCACCAAGTTTTGTGGTCTATTTAGATGCCACACAGAAAAGCCTTGAGAAATCAAGGCTTTTCTTAATTTTATCCCTAATTTTTAAGTTGCAATTTCATAGATGCCAACGACCTACAAGGTGGAT
>JAGBHD010000040.1 GCA_018110785.1 Oscillospiraceae bacterium | reverse complement strand
TCCTTTGTCTATGGCGTTGCCGTTGCCGCCGATACGGGATCGAGCCTTATGGCGGGACACACCTTGGTCGATTGCTTCTTCCCGACCTATAAAGAATCCCTCTGGTTCGGCGCCAAACAAATGAAAGTATATGTTTTACAATAGCAAAAAATCCAACTCGAAATGAGTTGGATTTTTTGCTGTAAAGTCGGATATTGTAAAGTAGAATTATGTCGGTTTACCTTTTACTGAGCTGCTAAAAGAATCTCGTATTCTTTTATCTTTTGCTTAATGAAATAGGTTTCGAGAACTATTTTCTGGATTTCTTTATTGGTATATATTTTAGGTCTTATATAAATTTCTATATCTGCTTCTTCAATCCCTTTTATCCAGGTCTTTAAAGCATCTAAGGGAATGCCGTCCTCTAACCATCTTTCTGGCTCTGTCTGTTGAAAATAATAAATGGTATGAACTTTATTGTTATGAAAAATAGTATGAGGTCCTTTGAAATATTCTCTTATAGTATCTTTATCTGCTGAATATAAAAGCTCTATTTCTTCATCGGTAAAAGTGAGATCCTCTAAAGAGTAATCTTTGCTTTCGGATGTGCCCTGCTCAAACTCCTCTTTAATCTTGTTGTTTGCTTTTATAAGGTTTTCTTTTGGGATTTCGAGGCGATGTATTATCTCATAAAACTCCGGCGCTTTTGTAAGAAAATATTGGAGAAACGCTTCTTGCTCTTTTTCCGTCATATTGTAGGTGTTCAAACCCTTTTCTCCTAGGTTTTCTTTGATTATTTCTTGCTCTATTTTTATCCATTCCTCCAATTTACCCATATCGCGAGCCGCTCTTCGTGCCGTAGAAGAATCCTCTTTTCTAAAATAATCCATATATTCCCTATGGTTTAAATCGGTGTTATGATATGATATTTCTTTAGTTCTGAATTTTTCAAACAACTCTTCTTTTTCCGATTCCGAAAGAAAATCAGCATTATACCAATCGTTGATATCTATCTCTTCTAAGGCGGCAGAAGAATTGTTCTCTATATTGCCCTCCAAAGAATTCGAGGAGGTGCCGTCAGGGGCTTTAACGCACCCCACAAGCGAACTTATTATAATCAAAAACAGTAAACCTATGCTTAATATTTTTTTCATTCTTTTTCACCCTTTCAGTATGTTGGTTAGTTTGTTTATGATAGGTTAAATCTTAAATCTCTCCATTGGACTCACCATTTTCTGTTTGTTTTCACTTTAATTTTATCATATATCAGCCTTTACCGCAATTTTTCCAGCCATCTTTTTCTTGCCGCGCTTTAATTTCGTATGAATAAACATATCCTTAAAACCAAATTTGTCGCTATATTACAAAAAAGCAAACTCAGCCGAGTTTGCCTTTTTGCTTTGCATGGGGATATTGTAAAGTAGTATTATTTTACTTTAATTAAAAATAATGATTTGCTGCTCTAACCCTCAATCTATCATCACCATTTGAAACACTTATAGACATAAATCCAATCGAAAGACCGTAGGATATGTTGGATAACCAACTTGTGTCATCTACATATTTAAGCGAAATAGCATGTGTAGCATCGTCAGATTTTTTTATTGCATGTAAGTAAGCATGTCCTTCATAATACCCCTGTAAACTGCCTACTGTGCTTGGGATTTGATAGGCATAACCTGCACTATTTGCATCTGTTGCAGATATAGAAGTATGATGCAACAAATCTCCGTTGCTGTTTCTGTTCCAAACCTCTAAATTATTTTGCTGAGGAATTACCTCCCAATTAGGGTACAATGCCATTCCGAACGAATCGTTTTGGATTTTTGAAAGACCGTGCCATACAAAAGACGGATAAATAGCATAATATGTCCCTGTGTCCCGCTCCTCTTTAAAAGAAATTACAGAAATCGTCATTTCAGCTGCTGGCAACTCAGTAAGTCTTGGTTGCAAATTTGAGTTTTGCTGATTTTCTTCGATAAACTCCTCTTTTTTATATGACTCATACCTAGCATTTTTATCCGCCGTGGTGTATATCAACTCTTTCTGTTTTTCCGGCATCTGTTCTATTACACTTTGTGGAACACCTATTGAAAGTAAAAACTCGTCTTCACTTAAAACAGGAGAAGCATGTACGGGTGTTGTTAATGAAAATAATAATGATATGCTTATAATCGCACTTGTAATCTTTTTATTTATCGTTGTTTTCAAAATATTCACTCCTTTATGGTTTTTATTAGTTTGGTCTTAATATTTGCACCGAATTCTTTTGTTTCAGATAAGATAATACAAAATGACCTATCGTAGTACCATGTATATGTATAAGGACCTGCCGCATCATGGGTTTGATAAAATTCAGCGTATTTGCTTTTAATAATTCTCAACCAAGGCTGTTTGATTTTTTCATTAGATCGACTAAGCGTAAAATACATAAACGTTTCGGCCGCCGTTTTGTTATTATCAAAAAAAAACGCCATAATTCTATAACGACCTCTTTTATCAGAAAAAGATATGTCAACCGTTTTGCTTTCTCCTATTGAAGAAGTCCAAAAAGATAGGTCTGCAGATTCTTGCATGAATTTATCCGTTAAGAATCTGTCCGTTGGTGCAGGTATTTCTATACTGTTCATATCAGATAAAGTATTTACAAACTCTAAAACATTATCCTCTGTCAGAACTGTAATATTATTAAGATAAAAAACATTTTGAAGAAAAACCGCTAATGAGAGAAAAAATAAAACGATTGCAGAAATTATAATGCGTCTAGTTTTCTCGTTCTTTTCCGATATGTTTGCTATTACATTTGTTAAAAAGTTTTTTGCTTTTTCCTTCATAAGGATTCGACCTTTCTTCTGTTTCCGCTTTTA
Source organism: Oscillospiraceae bacterium (assembly GCA_018110785.1). Lineage (GTDB taxonomy): Bacteria > Bacillota > Clostridia > Oscillospirales > JAGBHD01 > RGIG9114. The sequence continues at coordinate 2,145 of JAGBHD010000040.1, read as the reverse complement.
AAAACTAAAACCCATTGGAAACACCTCTTTCTGTTAATTTTTGAATTGCCCTCAGAGAGGTTATTAGGAGGGCTGTTTTCATTTTCATAGTAACACAAAGTTTTATATTTGTCAACAATATATTTCGGTGTATAGTATTGACACGGACATATAATATTATATAATTGTATTAAGAAGATTGCGAAAAAAGACATTTTAGTTTAAAGGCGGTGATACAAGTGTTATCCGAGGGGATAAAAAGAGGAACGGTTGAGCTTTTGATATTAACCTTATTAAAAGACGAAGATATGTATGGCTATCAGCTCTCTCAGGAGCTTATAAAAAGAAGTAACGGGCTTTATTCTCTTCAGGAAAGCTCTATGTATCCAACCCTTTACAGGCTTCTTGAAAAGGCTTAATAAGCGATAGGCAAGAAAAGGTCGGCAAAAGAAGAGTCCGCGTTTATTATCATTTAGAGAATGCGGGGAAAGAGCATCTCGAAAATATAAAAAAGGAATATTTTTCTATCTGCCGAGGTGTTTTATATGTTTTAGGCGTTTCTGATATAGCTGAAATGGAGGGCGATACCAATGATTAGTCAAAAAGAAATTAAACAGTATTTGAATAATGTTAAAAAGAATTGCCCTTATTCTTTAAGGCGGAGATTATCGGCAGAGCTTGAAAGCGCTATATCGGAATATGCGGAAGAAAATCCCGATAAAACCACAGGGGATTTAATAAGCCGCTTTGGAGAAGCCGATAAATATGCAGAAGAATACATAATGGAAATGCCTGCCGCCGAAAGGACAAGAATTCTAAAAAAAGGAAAAACAACCCTTGTTATTGCCTTTTCAGCCATTCTCGTCGTTTTTGTTGCCGTCGTAGCTTTCGCTGCTTGGGCTATTTACGACGATTATTTGTCTGATATCGGCTCCTACTCTGTAATTACGATTACCGACAACGGCGTTATAAAATAGATTTTATTTAACCTTTTTGAAATAAATCGAAACGGAGCATAAACTAAATGATTACTAAAAAAGAAGTATCTATATACTTAAAAAGGGTTAAGCAATATTGTCCTTATGCTTTGCGGAAAAGATTATCGGCGGAGCTTGAAGGCGCTATATCGGAATATGCGGAAGAAAACCCTGACAAAACTATAGAGGATTTAATAAATCGTTTCGGAGCTCCTCAAAAATATGCAGAAGAATACATAACGGAAATGCCTGCCGCCGAAAAAACCCGCATTTTAAGAAAAGGAAGAACTATCCTGACAGGTATTGTTGTAAGCATCTTAACCATAACCCTCATTTTCATAGTATCATTTTTCTGGATTGTTCATAACAACGATAACCCCCACCCTGTTTACTATCAAAAAACATATTGCCAAATTATATAAAGGAGAAAACACAAATGAAAAAAACAATCGCTTTTTTAATATCCATAAGTTTACTTTTTTCGACATTTTCAGTTTTTGCTGCTGAGAAAACAACAGAGAACAACACTTACGGCAAAAAAATCATAAACGAAGAAATAGAATATTATCCCGATGGAAGCTATACCGTAATAACTTTAACCGAAGACGAGGGAATTACCCCCCGCGGAACAGTTTACAGCAAAAGCGGCTCAAAAAAATTCTCTCATTATGATTCAAACAAATTAGCCTGGGAATTCACCGTTCACGGAACATTTACGGTTACAACAGGGGTTCACGCAATGTGCATCGCTTCTTCATATTCGGTAAATATTTCTAATAACGCTTGGTCTAACAAGTCGGCATCCACCTATGAACATTCAAACCAAGCGGTTGGAAATGCAACCTTTACCAAAAAAATTCTGTTTGTAACAACAGACACCGAAGATTGTCAGGTAATTTTATACTGCGACGCTAACGGACAGCTTTCTTAAAAATTAAAACCTTATCTGCTCTCCAAAAAAGCAACCCTAAGAAGATTTTATAATCTTCTTAGGGTTTTCCTTTTTCTTATTCTTAATTATATCAACTTTTTTTTCGCATTAGTTATTGTTTCTCCCAAACAACGCTATCTTTCGGTATTTCTATCTCTATATGATTTCCCAAGGCAAATGGGACGGGATAGCTTATTCCTACCGCTTCTTCGGTGTAATAGCAATAAAAACCGCTTTCTATCTCATACTCTCGCTGTA
>JAGBHD010000039.1 GCA_018110785.1 Oscillospiraceae bacterium | reverse complement strand
TCGCTTTAATTTTTAATGTAAAAAGGCTCCTATCGAGGCGCACTCCGTAAGGAAGTGCGCCTCAGTTATATTCGCCTTACGGCGAGTTATATTGCTTCGCAGTTATATTAGCTGACACTTGTTATATTGCCCTTTGGGCAGCTTTAAGGGCGAATATAATATCACTGAAACCATAAGGTTTCAATATCACTTTTGCTGCAAAGCAAAAATATCACTGCAAACATCAGTTTGCAATATAACTTAACCAACCGAAAAAGAAATTTTGTTTTTTCAGCAACTATTACCTTTCTCAACATATGTAACCCACTATGACACTTTCACAAATTCTGTGCAAAGTGTAATTTTCTTTGTTAAGATAAAAGCCGAGCGAGACATCTTCTTTACGAAGTGTCTCTCTCGGAGCCTTTTTTCTTGTGTCGCAACAAACAGAGTTATTTTATAGGGTAAAATATATCCTTAGGTAATATGCCAAAGTTTTCATATATAGCATAAATGATATCAACCGTAACTCTTGGCGGCAGATAGCCGCTTTCTATACTGTTTAAGCTTTTTATTCCTATACCCAATTTCTTTGCCATTTCCTTTTCAGATAACCCATTTTTCTTTCTCAAATATCTGATATTTTCGCAAAACACCCTAATCTCTTTTTCATTTCGCATTATATCTCCTCTCCCCCTCCTCGCTACATCTAAAAAATGTAGCGCCGCATGTGATCTGCTTACCCTTTACTGATTTGATTTCGTAATTCTCACTACATTTAATAGATGTAGCAGTCGTAGCACTCTTTGCATCTAATAAGCTTGTCACATAATCTTCGCTACATCTAAAAGATGTGGCACCGCATGTGATCTGCTTACCCTTTACTGACTTGATTTCGCAATTCTCGCTACATTTAATAGACGTAGCAGTTGTAGCACTCTTTGCATCTGATAAGCTTGTCATATAATCCGCGCCACATCTAAAAGATGTAGCAATAAATTTTGCTTATTTATAGTAATTCTGTTATATATTTCTCGCTACATCTAATAAGTGTAGCGGTGTGTATAATCAGCCTTCTTTCTAATGATACCGTTCTACAGTCTGCGCTACATCTAAAAAATGTGGCAAAATAACACATATTATATATAGGTAGAGTTGTATAACTCTGCTACATCTAAAAGATGTAGCAGAGTAGCACACATTGTATCTATAGATAGAGTTATATTGCCCTTACTACATCTAAAAGATGTAGCGTTATAATATATTTTACATCTATTAGGTGTAAAAGTCAACATTTATCTTAAATTTAGTGTAAAATACAATTATCAGATGTAAACACCCATGGTTATCCGATATTTGGTGCTGAAGACAATTACCAAATGCAAACATCAATTGTTATCTTATATTCGGTGCTGAAGACAATTACCAAATGCAAGCATCAATGGTTATCTTATATTCGGTGCTGAAGACAATTATCAGATATAAGGAGTAAAGTTATGCATAGAATTAGGGATCTGCGAGAAGATAGGGATTTAAGTCAAACAGAGGTTGCTATGGTAATTCACACGACACAGCAACACTATAGTAAAATTGAACTTGGCAAGACGAGTATAAGCAGCGACAAATTGATATTGTTAGCTAAATTCTATAATGTTTCCATTGATTACATATTAGGGCTAACAGATGAGAAGAAACCGCTATTCACAGAAAAATAAATTTTAGGGCTTTCAATTTTCAACTTAAAAAGGACTCCTATCGGAGTCCTTTTTTTACTTTTACTGTATAAAACTACATATCAGAAACATCAATTCTTGGCACTACAACAAAATCAGGCAATGAAGATTCTTGTTTTTTTCTTTCCTCTTCTTCGCGTTTTCTGCGAGCGTAATTTTCTGCCCACTCTGCTTCCCACTCGGCTTGTCGGAGCGCTTCTCGCGCCCTTTTCGCTCTTTCTTGTTCGCGGAAATCATCTAATACATTCTGAAAAATCTCTCTGCTTTTTTCGCAAACGTGCTTTGCCTCTTTAGTAGCAAATCCTTTTTTCATGTATTCATCAAGTTTGTTTATTGCCCCTGCTGCGTCTGTTATCTTTCCCAAAGCTCCTCTTATAACAATTTCATAGCATTTGCAATCTATGTCGCCCTGCTTTGCTCCCGCGACAGCAAAAGCTAACGCTTTTTCGTTATCCTCCTCCAAATAATGATATGCCATCATTCGGTTTGCTTCCATATAGCCTTTTTCAGCAGCGGCTTCTACAAGCTCCATATTAGCGCTTGTTTTGCTTGTTGCTACCTCGAATAAATCCTTACCACTTATATTAGCTATAGCTGTTTTTTCAAATTCACCGCGAAGGGCTGGTTTTAATGCTATCCTTTCGCCGCAGAATTCGCAATAACCCTCTGATAACTTTTCGTGAAGCGATATTTTATTCCCGCAAACAGTACAAAAACAAGAAACCATATTACCTTTTGCGAACTCCGCGTTTTCTGCGAAAGCTTCTTCCCTTGTTTTTTCTCCCGCTGCAATCTGCTTTTCCTGCACCTTATGGCGCAAAGCGTCGGCTAAATCTTCTTGCCTATCGTCAAGTGTTCTTGCAAGATTTTTGGCTGCCTTTGCAACTTCTTCAAATCCGTTCGACATAATTTACGCCTCCTCTACAAGTGAGCTTGTATCTTCTTGGGATTCTTCTGCTTCTACCACAACATATTCTTTCAATGTAGGATAGTATCCTTGTTTTACATTCCAAATTTCGGTATCCCAACCTAAGGTTTCGGTTATAAATTTTGCGGCAAACATATTGTTTCTCTGCATAATTTTAAGTTCGCCATCAAGTTTTGCCCCGCCTATATCGTTTTCCCAGAACCCATATGTGTTATTTAGGGTAATTTGACCTTTTTTTGCTGTCCATCCAAAACCTTTATAAACAGCAGAAAGATTATATGTTCCCACATTGAAACAGGAATCTACCAATATGCTATAACTCGGCGAGCCGCTTCTTGAATCACAAACCCCGATTAAAACGCCAACAATCTCATATTCTTCCGAGTCTTCTCCAGGAAGTATGGTAATTTTTCCGCCGAAATAGCAATTTTTAATTTCAATATCTGTTCCATCGCTAGGTGAAATTTCTCTGACTAATCCGCCGATAGAATCATTGTATTCACAGCATAGTTGAGTTGTATTTACAAGACTGTAACTATCTTTAAGAATTCCTTCGTTGATACGGCCTATAAATCCCGAAACGGTTTGACCACCTTTTACTGTTCCCGAAGCAAAACATCTTTCAACTGTTGCTTTCGCTCCGTTTATTGATGATATAAATCCGTTCACGGTACCTTTAGCATCAAGATTTCCTGAAAAACTGCAACCTATAATAGTTCCGCTGTTTACCGAGGCAAAACCGTCACCGCTTTTAGTTTTTATATTAACCTCGCTCACAGTTGTTGCCATTATTTCGCCTTTATTCGAGTTGCACACACCGACAAAGTCATTACATTCACCCGAAATCTTATTAACAGAACAGGACACTATTTTCCCTTTATTGGTATCTGCAATTCCCGAAAAATCGTTTTCGCTTTCAAGAACAATGTCTGAAAGAACAATGTTTTTAAGCTTGCCATTGTTATTAACAATGAAATTAAAATCCACATCTGAGGTTGGAGAAACGATATTCAAATCGGAAATAGCTCCTCGATTCGTCTTTATAAAGCCGTTTTCGGGGAGATTCAGATTAGATATCGAGTGTCCGTTTCCTAAAATTTCGCCGCGGAAGCTTCCTATGCTATTATATTCTTTATCCGTAAAGTCTAAATCGGCTTCAAGAGAAAAGACAGCCGCGGGGGCATTCTTTATGAGCTGTAAATCTTCTACCGAAGAAATCGAAACAGTTCCGAGATTTTCAGGATAGCGGATATAGGAATATACCAAGAAACCTACCGCTACGGGAAGAATAACCCACGACAACACCCTTGCGGTTTTCATAACTGCCTTATAATATATCGGAATTTTATATTTAACGGTTTTATATTTACATATTTTCTTGGTTGCTTTTATTTGTATAAGCGAAATTACAACTGTAGCCGCAAGAGCTATAAGATATACATATATAAGCGGATATTTAAGAAGCTCTGTTAAGGAATTAAAGGTATAATCTACAAAGAGATAAATCGGTATAGCTAAAGCTAAGACAAGGAGAGATAAAAGCGACAACAAAACACCTTTTTTATTAACAGCGGTGCTTCCTTGTTTATTATCGTTTTTAACCTTTTCGTTTATTTTGTTTGTTCTTTCTTCCAGCGCTTTGAGATTTTCATCTTTATCGGCTGACAGCTCTTTTTTGAAATTCTCCCAATCGCGGGAATAAACTTCTTTTTCTTCGAGCGAAGAAAGCTCTAATGCTTTTTCAGCATAAGGGCTTATCGCTTTCATAAGCGCATCATATTCGGTTTTCAAATCCGCTTCGCCTTTGCGCTGTTTGCCTAAAAGCTTATCAACATCGCCCTCATCATATTGCTCTTTTGCCTTTTTCATAAAAGAATTATACTCGGAATCTTTTATATATGATGTTAATCTTTCAGAAAGATTCTTGGTATAAGCTAAAACATATTTCCAATGGTATTTTTCATAAAGCTAGAACCTCCTTTAAAGCTTCAAAAGATAAATCAATGATTTCTGCTTTTCCTATTTCATTCACTTGAATAATATTAATCGATTTCGAAGAAGCTTTTTTGTCGTTTTTCATCAATGCAAATACTTTTTCTTTGTCATAATCTTCTGTAAAGGGAAGATGAAGTTTTTGATAGATTGATAACACTCTTTCTTTTAAATCATTTCCTAGGAAATATAACATTCCCATCGCAACACATTCTCCATGATAATATTCACTTAGATGATAATAGCTTTCGATACCATGTCCAATGGTATGACCAAAATTTAAAATTTTACGTAAACCTAATTCTTTTTCATCTTGTTCTACAACATCTTTTTTTACACATAAAGCTTTATAAATAATCGTTTCTAAGTTTGCATCAATATCTTGATGTTCAAAAATA
>JAGBHD010000038.1 GCA_018110785.1 Oscillospiraceae bacterium | reverse complement strand
TTGCATCAATTTTCTTTAAAGAAAATCCCGGAGAAAAAATCTCAAATGCGATTTTTATCTCCCTTTCTTCCGCTATGGTAACCCTTTGCGGTATCGTATCAAATTTCTTTTTAGTTGATTTTGAAATTAAGCTTTCGGATATTGCCTTTTGCATATTTTCCCTAATGGTTTCAGTAATATTAATAAATGCAGTAGTTAAAACAAGCAAATCTATCAAGGAGTAAATAATGGAATTAGAAACTAATTTAGTTCATCTTCCCGCTTTAGCAATGCGCGGAATCGTTCTCTTCCCGAATAATACCCTCTCTTTTGATGTAGGCAGAGAAAAATCTAAAAAATCGGTTGCCCTTTCTATAGAAAAAGGTCGGCTTATCTTCCTTATCGGTCAAAAGGATTTCGTAACAGTTGACCCCTCAAAGTCCGACCTTTACAGGGTTGGAACAGTTGCCGAAATAAAGCAGACAGTTAATGTAAGAGGAGGTAATATCCGCGTTGTAGCAGAGGGGCTTTACAGAGCAAAAATGATTGACCTCTTTAATTACCCCGACCATTTAGAGGCAGATATTCTCCCCTATCCCGAAAAGGTTGTTCGTTTGAAAGATGAAAGAGAAGCAGGTGCTTTAATCCGCTCTGTTCGAGTTCTTTTCTCGGAATACAGCAAGGTTATAGGGGGCTTACCTAAAGATGTAACCCTTCGCATTATGACAAGCGAGGATATCCGCTTCCTTTCGGAATATATCCCCGCAAATCTGATGCTTAAATATGAAGACAAACAGCGAATCTTAGAAGTGAGCAACTGTTTATTAAGGCTTCAATATATTGCCGAAATCCTTGATGGCGAAATAAATGTTTTAACCTTGGAAAACGAAATTTTAAGCAAGGTAAGAACATCTATTGATAAAAATCAGCGCGATTATATGCTCCGCGAGCAAATGCGCGTTATCGCAGAGGAGCTTGGCGAAACCGATAACCCCTTTGAAGAAGCGGGCGAATATGAGGATAAGATATGGGCTTTGCCTTTATCGGAGGAAGCAAAAAACAAGCTCCTTTCAGAGGTTAAAAAGCTTTCTAAAATGCCCTCTAATTCGCATGATGCCGCTGTTATAAGAAGCTATCTCGATTATGTTTTAGCTCTTCCTTTCGGTGTTAAATCCGTAGAAAAAAACGATATTTTATATGCTGAAAAAATATTAAACCGCGACCATTATGGGCTTTCAAAGGTTAAAGAGCGAATTTTAGAAACAATTGCCGTTAAAAACCGTTCGGGCGGTAAAAATACCAATATTATATGCCTTTCGGGCCCTCCAGGGGTTGGTAAAACCTCTATTGCGAAAAGCATAGCTTCCTCGCTGGGCAGAAAATATGTTCGTCTCGCCCTCGGCGGAGTTCACGATGAAGCCGAAATCAGAGGACACAGAAAAACCTACATAGGCGCCATGCCGGGCAAAATTATAGATGCTGTTAAAACCGCAGGAACAACTAACCCCTTAATCCTCTTAGACGAAATAGATAAGCTCTCAGGAGATTATAAGGGCGACCCCTCAAGTGCGCTTTTAGAGGTTTTGGATAAGGAACAGAATTTCTCATTCAAGGATAATTATCTCGAAATCCCCTTTGATTTAAGCGATGTTATGTTTATAACAACCGCTAATAATTCTTCGGCTATCCCCGCTCCGCTTTATGACCGTATGGAGGTTATAGAGCTTGAGGGCTATACCCGCGAAGAGAAATTCCAGATAGCAAAGCGCCATTTAATAAAGAAACAGCTTTCTGAAAACGGTCTTAAAGCTTCCGAAATGAAGATAACCGATTCCGCGCTCTATCTTCTTATCGACTGTTATACAAGAGAAGCGGGCGTTCGAGAGCTTGAAAGAAAGATTTCCTCTGTTATGCGAAAATCCGCTAAAAAGCTTTGCGACGGTGTATCCGATAAAATCTCCGTAACTCCTAAAAATCTCTCAGATTATTTAGGCGCTCCTATTTATCTCCCCGACGAGATATTCCCTAAAACCGAAACGGGAATTGCTACAGGCCTAGCTTGGACAGCGGCGGGAGGAGAGGTTCTCCCTATTGAGGTTTTAATTCTAAAGGGAAGCGGAAAAACCGAATTTACGGGCAAGCTCGGAGATGTATTTAAAGAATCCTGTCTGTCTGCTATAAGCTATATAAGAAGTATCAGCGATAAGCTCGATATAGATAATGAATTTTATAAAAACTGCGATATCCATATCCACGCTCCCGAAGCCGCAACCCCGAAAGACGGTCCAAGCGCGGGCATAACGATAACTACAGCTATTTTATCTGCTTTAACAGGAGTTCCCGTTAGGAACGATATTGCTATGACGGGCGAAATAACCTTAAAAGGAAAGGTCCTACCCATAGGCGGTCTTTCCCAAAAGGCTATGGCGGCTCACCGCTTAGGAATTAAAACAATCTTAATTCCCTCTAAAAATGTAAAAGACCTTGAAGAGGTTGATGAAAAGGTTAAAAAAGAGGTTGCCTTTATTCCTTGCTCCGATTACAGCGAGGTTATTGCAAATGCCTTTACTTCCTCTCTGCCGATTCGCAAAAAAAGCGAAACCAAACCTTTAAATATCCCCGATGCCACTAAAAACAATGAAGCCTTTATGGCTCAGTGAGGTAAGATTATGAATTTTCAAAAAGCGTCATTTTCCAAGGCTTACGGTCTTACAAGTCAGCTTCCTCAGTCATCTGTTCCCGAAATAGTTTTGTGCGGCAGATCGAATGTTGGAAAATCCTCGCTTATAAATAAGCTTGTAGGCAGAAAAAATCTCGCCCGAACAAGCTCCGAGCCGGGAAAGACTGCAACTATCAACTTTTATGATATCGACGGTGTTTTCTTAGTTGACCTCCCCGGTTACGGCTATGCTAAAAAAGCCCAGAGCGAAAAAGAACGCTTCAATGCTCTTATGGGCGGATATTTCGGAATGGACAGGGATATTCCCTTAGTTCTCTCACTTATAGATATAAGGCATGAGCCATCAAGGCTCGATATTAACCTTATCGAATTTTTAATCGAAGCCGAGTTTCCCCTCTGCATCGTTTTTACCAAATGCGATAAGCTATCCAAAGCCCAGATAAATAAAAACTTAAAAATGTTTGAGGAAACAATCCCCTGCTTCGAGGATATCCATTATGTTGTTTGCTCCTCTGAAACAGGCGAAGGCATAGACACCATAAAAGCCTATATCGAAGAAAGCTTAAATTAAAAAATGCTGAGCAGATTTTTATACTGCTCGGTATTTTTTAATTTTTTATTGACTTTTAAAACAAAACAGCATATAATATAAATGAAATTATGATAATTTAAATTATATAAAATTTATAGGAGAGCTTTATGAAATTTATAGGAAGAGAAAAAGAGCTTCTCTCTTTGGAAAAGGAATATAATAGAGATAGTAGCTTCGTTGTTATTTATGGCAGACGGCGCGTTGGCAAAACAACCTTAATAAAAGAGTTTATAAAAAATAAAACCGCATTTTATTATCTTGCTACCCAAGAGCTTGAATCGCAAAGTATGAAGCGGTTTGCAGGTGTTATCGGTCGAACCACGAAAAATTCTCTGCTCCAAAACGCGGCATTTTCCGATTGGTTGGATTTGTTCCGCGTCGTAGCGGAATACTCACCTAACAAAAAAAAGGTGCTTGTAATAGATGAATTTCCATATTTGGTAAAAACGAATCCCGCATTCCCCTCTATTCTTCAAAACGCATGGGACGAAATATTAAAAGACAGCAATGTTATGCTGATACTTTGCGGCTCCTTAATAGGAATGATGCAAAAACACGCTCTTTCCTATGATAGCCCTTTATATGGCCGCCGTACAGCGCAAATAAGGCTTATGCCGCTTAAATTTACAGATGTGTATAATTATAGCTCCCTTCCCTTCAAATCGGCTGTAGAGCACTATTCTGTTACAGGCGGAGTTCCAAAATATCTGGAATTTTTCTGCGGAGATAATCTTGCAGAACAGCTTGAAGAAACTGTCCTCTCTAAAAACGGATTTCTTTATGAAGAACCTCATTTTCTCTTATCCGATGAGGTGCAGGTGCCTATCAATTATTTTTCCATTATAAAAGCAATAGCCGACGGAAATCACAAGCTCGGCAAAATAGGAACTGTTCTTAACTTAGATTCCCCCGCCTTAACACCCTACCTTAATACATTATCCGACCTCGGATTTGTAGAAAAGCAAGTACCCATAACCGAAAAAAATCCCGAAAAAAGCAGAAAGGGACTATATTTCATATCCGATAATTTCGTAAGATTCTGGTTTAGGTATATCTACCCCTATAAGGGCGAATTAGAGCTTGATAATATCCAAATAGTTAAAGACGAAATAAATAAGGACTTTTCAGAAAAATTTGTTGCCTTTTCTTATGAAACTATATGTATGGATATATTCGCCAAGCTTTGCGCCAAAAAAACCATTGATTTCATTCCCTCAAAAATCGGCTCCTATTGGCTTAATGATTATGAGGGGGATACTCAAATAGATGTAATGGCAGTTGATACAGTTAATAAAACTCTGTTTGCAGGCGAATGCAAATATCATCGCGCCGCTGTAGATGCTGATGTCTATTTTAACTTAAAAAAGAAAATAGAAAGCTCCTCAGAAATACAAAATGCTTTCAGCGGCTATAAAATACTCTACGGTGTTTTTTCCAAAAGCGGATTTACCGAAAGGCTTTTAGATTTAAACAAAGAAAACGAAAATATAATCTTAATAAACGAAGATAAGGTCATATAATTATCTTTTATAAACAATAGTTATCTTTCAAGAAGGAGCGATATACCAACAATTGTTGGTATATCGCTCCTTTTTATTCGTTATAATTGTTTTGTTAGGCTCATAAATGAACACAAAATTGAAACCGTAAATGGTTATAGAAATACAGTGATTTATAAGCATAATATTGTAATAGGGGATGATATTATGTTCAAAATAGAAAACGAATTCAAATCTGCAAACATTTCCCGTACTGTACGCTTTACAGAGCAGTTGTTTGAAAGGCTTAATAAAACTGCCGTGGAAAATGATATTTCCTTTAATTTGCTTGTTCTTCAATGCTGCAAATATGCATTAGATAATACTAACAACACACCTAAACAATAAATATTGATTACATATATTTTACAGGAGAAATGATTATGTATTTATATTTACAAGAGCTTTTAAGTTATATAGACGGAAATTTAAAAATTCTGATTCTTTTAGTGGTTTTGTTTGTCGCATTCGTTTGGTTAGTTGTAGCCTATATTATTTTAGATTTAAAATATAGAGGCTTGCTTATGATAATGGAGAAAACCTCTATCAAAAAAGAGGATTAAGAGGAGTTTTTATGGCAGAAATATGTCTTGATTGCGCTAATAAGGTTTTTAAAAAAAGCGATAAGGAATATAATTATCTTATGTCCGATTGCTTAGAGCTTTGCGAAGAATGCGGCGAATATAAGCGCGTTATCGTTCGTGAGCGCTATTTCCCTCTTTTAAAAATTCTTTTTCCCTTTATTGATTAAAAAAGCCGCCCATTGGGCGGCTTTAATTTATGAATTCTTTATTCTTCTTATATCGTTTCCGTAGAACATATAGGCATCGAAGTTTCCGAAAAGTCTTGAAGCTATTCGCTCTTCATAGCTTTCGTGTATCTCCTGAACCGAAAGGTTGGAGCTTATTATCATAGGCTTTTTCGAATTCAAGCGCTCGTTCAAAATATGATAAAGGGTAGATAAAGTAAACTGGGTTTTAAGCTCTGTTCCTAAATCGTCGATAATCAAAAGGTCGCATTTAAGGGCATTTTCCAAGGTTTCGGAAAGCATGGCATCTCTTGAAAATCTCTCTCTTTCGAGCTTCATAAAAAGAGTTGGGGCTGAAAAATAAACAACATCTATTCCCTTATTTAAAAGCACCTTAGCTATAGAAAGCGAAAGATGGGTTTTTCCAAGACCTGTTCTTCCTACGAAGAAGAGATTTTTATATGCAAAACTCTCTGCGAAATCTCGGCTTACCTCTAAAACCTTAGACATATTCTGTCTTGCATTGTTTCCCGCCTTATCCTTTTGAGGATAAAGGGTTAAATCAAAGGTTTCAAAGGAGCATTGGTCCATAACCGTTCCGCCTGCCGCCTCATTCATCATAAGAGTTTTTGCCATATTTTTAACGCAAGAGCAGATTTCTCCATCTTTTCTTCCGCTGTCAGAGCAGTCGGAGCAGACATAGAGAGGCTTTAAATCGTTAGAGGTAAGGCCCTTAGTCGAAAGGATAGTTTCCTTTTCAGCCTGCAGGGTTTCTATTTTATATCTAATTCTCTCAAGCTCGGCTTCATAATCCGAGCCTGCCATAGCAGCTCTGGAAACACCTATCATAACCTCTGCCTTTTCGTTATCTATCTCGCGAAGACGCGGCATCATTAAATAGATACTGTCTTTTTTGGCAGCAGCCTTTCTTTCGGCTAATTCCTTTTGTTTTTCTTTAAGCCTCATAGCTTCAGGAATATATTTTTTGTATCCCGCCATAAAGCCCTCCTTATGCATTCTTGAAAAGATTCTTCTCTACCTCTGAAAGGTCGTAAGAAGTTTCTTTTTCTTTTTTCTTTTT
>JAGBHD010000005.1 GCA_018110785.1 Oscillospiraceae bacterium | reverse complement strand
GCATATCCTCTTGACTTATAGCGACCTATTAAAAATACACTTCTGCCATTTCATCAACTATTTCTATTGACTTTACGATTAGTTTTTCATCAAATGTGAAACGAAGATATCCTCCGCCATCTAAAGGATACTCTTCTATATCTCCTATTGGAGAAATATAGATGAGAGGATTAAGTCCTGCATCCCACAAATCACTATACGAAGTTTCACCGACTAACACACTTTTGAAATCTTCAAGCGAGTAGCGCTTTCTATCTACATCATTTCTTTTTCTGATATTCGTAAAAGTATCATTAGTCCTTGTTGCTATAAAAAACGAATCAGGATATTCTACCGACCCTTTTGTGGCGTATATTTCCCATTCAGTTCCATTTTCGTGGAACAATTTAACGGTTATAAATTCTCCATACTCGTCTCTTGATATAAAATATTTTGCCGAAGAATTTTCTTGAGTATATCTTTCTAATGTATCGAAATTTATGATTATATAATCTCCGTTCTCAAAAAATATATAGTTATAACTATATATCCCTGGCGTTATATACGAATAAGCACCTCCGAGTATTGCTTTTGCTCTTTCATAACTTATTTCTTGCGGTATTTCTGTAACAATAATCTCGTTATGATTGATTAAACTTTCGTTTTCATTATAGGATGAACTGTCCTCTATACTGCCACAAGAAGTCAACAAAATTAAAGAAACACAGAATAATATAATAAGGTTTCTCATTCTATCACCCCTTTAGAAAATCTTTTATAAATAAAATAATTCTTCCCCTATTTATAAAATATCAAAACTAATGAAGTTATGGCAATAATGACAGCAACAATAAAAATCTCGAACAAATTTACTTCGATATAAGTAGGAAGCTTTATTTTATATAGCATAGCAATTATTAAAAACACAAAAACACTAGTACTGATAACTAAAAACCCTATACCGAAAAAAAGCTTCCATTCATTCGACATAATGTTATTATTGCTTTTCAATATCAGTTCATAAACAAAAAAAGATACAATAAAACAAAGCGAACAAACAGATGCTAACACTAATGATTTTTTCAAATATCTTTCCTCTCAGTTAATATAAAATTTTGTTTTTAAAGTCCTGCGAATTTTCTTATTGCTTCGAAGGTGGTATCGCTGATATCGTGTTCTATTTTGCAGGCATCCTCTGCCGCCGTTTCTCTGTCAACTCCGAGGCGAACTAACATCTCGGTTAAAACAGTATGACGGTCATAAATCTTTTGGGCAATTTCTTCGCCCGCTTCGGTTAAAGAAATTGTTCCTGCTCCGTCAACGGTTATAAATCCACCTGAGCGAAGAAGCCCCATAGCGCGGGAAACGCTGGGCTTGGAATATCCCATATATTCGCCGACATCAATAGCGCGGACCGATTTACCCTCTTTAGAAAGAACATAAATCGTTTCCAGATACATTTCTCCCGATTCTTGCAGATGCATCAAAATCACTCTCCATTAGCTATAGAATACCACGAATTTAAAATTCTTGCAAGGATAATTTAATTTGGTTGACTTTTGGGAAGATATAAACTAAAATAAAATCATATGCAAGGAGGCAGAAAAAATGGAACAGATTTTAAACAAAGCCGGATTTATAAGCGATATGGACGGCGTTATATACCATGGCAACAGGATTTTAGACGGTGTTGCCGATTTTATTAACTGGATGATAGACAATAATAAAAAATTCGTATTTTTAACCAACAGTTCCGAGAAAACTCCTCACGAGCTGAGCATGAAGCTTCAGAGAATGGGGCTTAATGTTCCTGCCGGCAATTTCTATACGAGCGCGATGGCAACAGCTGATTTTTTACACGCGCAAAAGCCCGATTGTACCGCATATGTTATAGGCGAAGCCGCCCTTACTAAGGCTCTTTATGATCAGAAAATATACATGAACGATATTAATCCCGATTATGTTGTTGTCGGAGAAACAAGAACATATAGTTTTGAGAAAATAGAGAAGGCTATTGAGCTGGTTTTAAAAGGAGCTAAGCTTATCGGAACAAATCCCGATATAACGGGACCTACCGAAAAAGGACTTATGCCTGCAACGGGAGCTTTGATAGCACCTATTGAAATTGCAACAGGTAAGAAGGCTTATTTCGTTGGAAAGCCTAACCCCTTAATGCTTCGACACGGACTAAAAATGCTCGGCTGCCACAGCGAGGAGATTGCCTTTATAGGCGACAGAATGGATACCGATATTATCGCGGGAATTGAATCGAATGTTGATACCGTTTTAGTTTTAAGCGGTGTTACAAGTCTTGAAGATATTGATAAGTTCCCTTACCGCCCGAAATTCATTTTAAACGGCGTCGGCGATTTAGTTAAGAAATAATCAACAAAAAAGAACTTTCTTTTCGAAAAGAAAGTTCTTTTTTATTTTAACCTATATAATCGCAGGCGGCTAAAGCGGCAACTGCGCCGTCAGCTGCGGCAGTTGCAACCTGACGAATTTTTTTGGAGCGGCAGTCTCCCGCAACAAAAATTCCATCTTTAGAGGTAAGGCAGTTTTCCCCTGCCTCGACATAGCCCCAATCATTTAAATCTATAACCGAAGAAAAAGGCTCATTCTGCGGCACAAGACCTATCGCGACAAACATTCCGTCAAGCGCGATTTCCTTTTTTTCGGCGCCTTTATTTATGACGATTCCTTTAAACTCATCATCGCCTAAAATGCTCTCTACTGTAGAGCCTAAAATAATTTCGACGTTTTCTTTAGCTTTAAGCTGCTCCGAAAGCTTCTCTTCGCCCGTAAAATAATCAAGGTTTTGGATAACATAAACCTTTTTTGCAAGGTCTGAAAGAAGCAAGGCTTCTTGCAAAGCCGAATTTCCGCCGCCGATAACGGCTACGGTTTTTGCCTCATAAAAGGCTCCGTCGCAAACGGCGCAGAAGGAAATTCCCTCGCCTACGAATTTTTCCTCGCCCGAAAGCCCTAACATACGGTGCTTCGCACCCGTTGCAATTATTACGGCTTTGGCTTCGAAATCTCCGCTATCGGTATGAACGGTTTTTATCTCGCCATCGGTAACACCGCTGACTTCAGCAATTTCAATCTCTGCTCCCTGAGATAAAACCTGCTCAACTAATTTTTCTGCGAACTCATTTCCTGTAACCTCTGAAAATCCGGGAATATTCTCAACCTTGGGAGAATAGGTTATCTGACCGCCGAAGCTTCCCTTTTCGATTACTAAAACTGTTTTATTTGCCCTTTTGGAATATAGGGCGGCGGTCAGCCCCGCAGGGCCGCCGCCGATAACTATAATATCATACATATTTAAAATTCCTTATGCATTAAGCATTTTCTTAATTTCGGAAACGCCTATGAATTTAGAAGCCTCTCCGTCTTTTACAACGACAAGTGTCGGAGCTTGCTTAATTCCGAAAGTATTCACAAGCTCTACATTCTCGTTTGCCAAAAGCTTTTGGTATTCAACTCCCGCTTTATCTAAAAATGCACAAGCTATTTTGCAGTTAGGACAGGTTGCAGTTGTAAAAAGATAGGTGCCGTCTGCAATGTGAGCTTTCTCAGCTTTTTCCTCACAGCCGTCTGCCATAACGCCTTCGTGGGTAAGCTTGGAAGAAGCAACATCATAAACCTTGCGCTCTTTATATTCCTGAGATTTACCATCGTTCCAGTTCTGTACGGGACGATAGTATCCTGTTATACGGCTGTAAACCTCGGTGGTCTCGCCGCAATCAGGACAGGTATAAACCTCTCCTGCAATATATCCATGATTTTTGCATACCGAGTATGTCGGAGAGAGGGTATAATAAGGCAGACGATAGTTTTCTGCTATCTTTCTTACGAGATTTGCAGCAGCCTTCCAATCAGGCAGCTTCTCGCCTAAGAACGCGTGGAAAACTGTTCCCGATGTATAAAGCGTTTGAAGCTCGTCCTGAACATCTAAAGCGGTAAAGATATCTTCGGTATAGCCAACGGGGAGATGAGAGCTGTTTGTATAATAAGGGGTTGCTCCCTCGCCGCTTCCCGCTGTAATGATATCGGGGTAGTGCTTCAAATCGTGCTTAGCAAGGCGGAATGCTGTAGATTCAGCAGGTGTAGCCTCAAGGTTATAAAGGTCGCCATACTGCACCTGATAGTCAGACAAACGCTCGCGCATATGGTTAAGAACATCTTTGGTAAATTGCTGAGTTTCTTTATGGGTTAAGTCTTTACGGAGCCATTTAGCGTTAAGTCCAACCTCGTTCATACCAACAAGACCGATGGTTGAGAAATGGTTATTAAATGTTCCGAGGTATCTCTTGGTATAAGGATAAAGTCCTGCATCTAAAAGCTTTGTAATAACAGTTCTCTTAACCTTTAAAGAACGGGCAGAGATATCCATAAGTCTGTCAAGGCGCTCATAGAAATCCTTTTCGTCCTTTGCAAGGTATGCTATTCTCGGCATATTGATTGTAACAACTCCGACTGAGCCTGTTGATTCGCCGCTTCCGAAGAATCCGCCCGACTTTTTGCGAAGCTCTCTTAAATCAAGGCGCAAACGACAGCACATACTTCTTACATCACTCGGCTCCATATCGCTGTTGATATAGTTGGAGAAATAAGGAGTTCCGTATTTAGAGGTCATCTCAAAGAGAAGACGGTTGTTTTCGGTATCCGACCAATCGAAGTTTTTAGTTATCGAATAGGTAGGAATAGGATACTGGAAGCCTCGGCCGTTAGCATCGCCCTCAATCATAACCTCGATGAAGGCTTTGTTTACCATATCCATTTCCTTCTGGCAATCCTTATATTTAAAGTCGACCTCTTTGCCGCCGATAATACAGTTAAGCTCTGCTAAGTCAGCAGGTACTACCCAGTCAAGAGTTATATTGGTAAAGGGCGACTGCGTACCCCAACGGCTGGGGGTATTAACGCCGTAAATAAAGGATTCTATGCACTTTTTAACCTGAGTATAGCTAAGATTATCGATCTTAACAAAAGGAGCCAAATAGGTGTCGAAGGAAGAAAATGCCTGAGCGCCTGCCCATTCATTCTGCATAATTCCTAAGAAGTTTACCATCTGATTACAAAGACTCGCAAGATGTCTTGCGGGAGCAGATGTTATCTTGCCAGAAACACCGCCGAGGCCCTCTTGAATGAGCTGCTTTAAGGACCAGCCTGCGCAGTATCCTGTTAACATGGAAAGGTCGTGGATATGAATATCCGCGTTGCGGTGAGCATTTCCGATTTCGTCATCATAGATTTCAGAAAGCCAATAGTTTGCTGTAACTGCGCCGGAGTTTGAAAGAATAAGACCGCCTACGGAATAGGTAACGGTAGAATTTTCTTTAACTCGCCAGTCGTTAACATTAAGATAGTTATCAATAATAGCCTTATAGTCTACCATTGTAGCATTGAGGTTTCTTATCTTCTCTCTTTGACGGCGATAGATAATATATGCTTTTGAAACATCATCATATCCCGCCTTAATGAGCACAGACTCAACACAGTCCTGAATATGCTCCACTGAAATTTTGTCATCCTCGATTTTAGGCTCGAATGCAGCTGTAACCTTTAAAGCTAAGAAGTCAACGATATCTTGGTTATACTGTTTTTGGCAAGCATCGAATGCCTGACTAATTGCCGTACTGATTTTGCTGAGGTCAAAGGGAACTACTTTCCCATCGCGTTTTACGACACTATACATCTTTTCTTCCTTCCTTTTCCTAAAATTTTATTTTTCCGCATTTTCAAAAAACGCGCTACAAAACCATTGTAAACTATATATTGTGGTTTGTCAACCATAATTTCACTATATTTTGTGTTATACCCCTCTAATCTCAGTATTTACTATAAATTGACGCGCAATTTGTTGCATTTTGCACAATACCGTCGAATCTACCGCGCTTAGGTTTTCTGATATAAGATCGCCTGAGTCAACAAAGTTTTGGAGAAAATATTTTTTTGCGCCTTTAAGCCAAAGCGCTATGTTCTCTATATCCTCTTCGCTATGAAGCTCTTTAACTACCGTTGTTCGGAATTCATAATCTACCTTGCCGCTCATTAAAAAGGATACGCTTTTTTCGATTGCCGAAATATCTAAATCCGCCTTTCCCGTAGTTTCGGCATATTTTTCTTTTGAGTTTTTTATATCCATCGCGACATAATCTAACAATCCCATTTCTACAAGCGAAGCTAATTTTTCGGGAAAGCTGCCGTTTGTATCTAATTTAATAAGATATCCCATTTCTTTTATTTTACCCAAAAATTCGGCTATATCCCCTTGAAGCAAAGGCTCTCCGCCGGTTATGCAAACACCGTCTAATACGCCTTTTCTTTTTTCGAGATATTCTAAAACTTCCTCTTCGCTGTATCGAATACTGTTATCTATATGAGTTACTAAAGATGCATTATGGCAAAAAGGGCATCGGAAATTACAGCCGCTTGTAAATAAAGTGCAAGCAACAACCCCAGGAAAATCTAATAATGTCATCTTTTGAAAACCGCTTATATTCATTAGTCAACACCACCTTGTATTTTATTATACCATTAAAAAGAAAAAGAGCAAGGCTTGAAGCCTTGCTAAATACTGAAACCTGTCAAGATTAGTGGAGAGATATAAAAGTGAAAAGTGAAGAGGGAGAAAGTAAAAAAGACCTTGTCGGAAGACAAGGTCTTTTTTTGGAGCGGGTGATGGGCAACGCCTGCGACCGCCGCCTTACGGCGGATAAAGGGAACAGGGGTTGGCGCCGCGGTCGAAAGTTGCCGCGAATAATGAGCGGAAAGCAACTTTCGGGAACCGCAAGAGGGTTCTTTTATCTGTGGGTTCGATTCCCGATATATAATAAACTCATTTATTGTTAGTGAAGAGTGAAAAGTGAAAAGGGAAGAAGTAAAAAAGACCTTGTCGGAAGACAAGGTCTTTTTTTGGAGCGGGTGATGGGAATCGAACCCACACGACCAGCTTGGAAGGCTGGGATTCTACCATTGAACTACACCCGCGTATCAGTTCAACGGGACTTATTTTAGCATAAAGAATTTGAAAAGTCAATGCTTTTTTTAGAAATTCGGTCGCAAATTATGCTTTTTTTCGATTTTTCTTTACATTCGGGTCGGGAACTATCTCATCGGGCTTTTCTTCGAGCACCTCGGGATTTTCCAAAAGCTTTTTGAAATAGCGGAAAGCAATAGCAAAATATGCTCCCGAGCATATGCGCTCGTCCATTGTAACACCCATAGGAATACATCTTTCCAAAGCAACCTCATCGTTTACGGTTTTCGCAATTTCTCTGGGGTTACCCATCGCGATAAATATGCTTGTTGTGCCAAAATCGTAACAATGATGATAGATATGATTGGTTTTGATACTTGCAAGGTTTGTAATTCCTAAGCTCATATGGAAAGGAGAAGCATCTATAATAGATTTAGGCAGAAGTCCGTGCTTATCCATCCACATTAAAATAGGTACGCCTACGCTTAAAAGACCTGGAATACTTAAAAGCGAGGATATGATTTTTTCTGTTTTATTATCGGCGGGGGAATTGCGGTTAACCTCTATATAATCATTTATTTTTTTATTTACATCAAAAATTGTATCATCAATTTCGAAATAAGCTTTTGACATAGTTCCGTGGCTACCTGAGCCGGGAGTTAAAACCACCATTCCTACAGCAAGCTCGTTTCTTGCATAAATTCTTTTATTAACTACAAAGCGGTTAAGCTCGGGATACTTGGCAACAGTTCTGATATACGCTGCCAAAATAAGCGAAAGATGGCTAAGTCTTACTCCTTCTTTACGCTTTTTATTAAGGTAATCATGCATAGGCTTTTGCGGAATATCTATAGTTATCATATTCATCGCATCGCTGCGCCTTTTCATAATATGCGCGGCAACGGTGTACATCGGGTCTGCGCCCTTTAATTTATATCCGTCTTTTCTCATGTTCTTTCCCCTTTATAATTTATTTTATCCAACCTGAATAATCATCAAGGCTTTTAAATGTATAGCCGTTATCTTTGGCATAATCAATAATATCGCTTAATGCCTCTGTATTAGAAGAGGATACATTATGCAAAAGTATTACTGCTCCGGGGTGAAGCCTCGAAGTAACCGTTTCAAAGGCTACGTTTTTACCTGGTTGTGCTTTAGTATCATAATCCTTATAAGCAACTGACCAAAAAACGCTTCTGAAACCAATCCCCGTAACAAGATCTAAAGAGCTATCGGAATATGCGCCTGTCGGAAATCTGAAATAAGGGCTCGAATATCCGAAATATTCTCTTAAATAATTTTCAACTCCTAAAATCTCTTCTGCCATTTCTTCTCTTGATATAGAGGGCATGGATAAATGGTTTACAGAATGGTTTGCAATGATATGCCCCTCTTCAATAGATCTTGCAATAAGCTCAGGATTTTTCTTTATATGGCTTAATGTGCAGAAAAAGGCAGCAGGAACTTCCTTTTCTTTAAGTATATCGAGAATTGTTGAGGTATATCCCACTTCATATCCGCAATCGAATGTAAGATATAAAACTTTTTCTTTGGTTTTGGTATCAACCGTTAAAGCGTTATATCCGTTTTTCTCATAGCGGCTTTGATGATTTAAAGATGTATTATGCGCCTTTCCGTCTTTAGCAACGCCGAAGCTGTATCCCGAAGAAGTTTCGCTAAGCCCTTTTGAATTTTCAGGGTCGGGAACATTAAGCGTCAGCTTTTCTAATTTTTCTTTTCCCGTATATGTTCCCGTTTTTTTCAAATTGTCATCATATTTTTTTCTGTCGGTAACAGAGAGAACAAGCTCTTTTTCTTCTTTTTGTATCGCCGAAGAGCTTTCTTCCTTTTGCGCTTCAGATGAGCTTTCTTCCAAAGGCTCACTCTCCTCAATAATCTCGCTCTCTTCGGTCGGAACACTTTCTTCTATAGGAGAAGATGAAACAATCTCCTCACCCGCAGAAGAAGTTTCCTCATTATCAGGAATATTTCCGCCTTTGCAGGATGACAATAAAAGCATAACACTTAAAGCTACACATAAAAGTTTTTTCATATTTATCACCCTTTCCAAGTTATTTTAACAGATATCGTGACAAAATTCAACAAAATAATGTTACTATAATCTAAACTTTTAAAAATTTTCAAAAAATCCTTGCATTAAGAAAAATGTTGTGATATAATAACACCCGTTGAAAATATATGCACCCGTAGCTCAGTTGGATAGAGCAACTGCCTTCTAAGCAGTGGGCCAGGGGTTCGAATCCCTTCGGGCGCACCATATGGTGAGTGTAGTTCAGTCGGTAGAGCGTCAGTTTGTGGCACTGAATGTCGTGGGTTCGAGTCCCATCACTCACCCCACCATTATTAAGGCAGGACTATCCTGCCTTAAGTTATATTGGGCTGTAGCCAAGTGGTAAGGCAAGGGACTTTGACTCCCTCATTCCGATGGTTCGAGTCCATCCAGCCCAACCAGAAAAAGACGATTGCGAAAGCAATCGTCTTTTTCAACTAAATCCACCCTTGCGGGTGGGTGAAATCGCCGTTGGCGATGAAATCCTCGCTACGCTCGGATGAAATCGCTGCGGCGGCTGGTGGATTTAATTTCATCTTTTGCTTTGCAAAAGATTTCACCCAAAACTTGTTTTGGATTTCACTGTGAGCGTTAAGCGAACGATTTCACTAAATTTGTATCCGTCCAAAACCAATTATGCATTTTAGCAAGGCTTCAAGCCTTGCTCTTTTTCTTTTTTAGTGGTACAATAAATATAAGGGCGGTGATATTATGAAACAATTTGTTGAGGGTATTTGGGAGCTTTTATTCGGTCCTTCGAAAAATGCACCGAATAAAATGCCTGAGATAGAATATAAAGATAGCTTTATTATAAAACACAATCCTAAGAAAATTATTATGAGAATTGTTCTCTCTTTTTTGGTCGTTATTGCTTTTACATTGCTTTTCATTCTTGGCCATAACAACGCTCTGTCCTCGCTCTATATTTTTGTTATTTTCGTTTTAATTATATCGGGTCTTGCTTTAAGTACACTTTTCTATAGATGTATAGTAACAGAGGAAACGTTATCATCAAAATTCTTAATATTCAATAAGAGAATCAATTGGGCGGATATAATATGTGTGCGAAAATGCGAAAATACAAAAGACAACAGTACATTTATCGCTCTCTATAACAGCAAAAGAAAATGTGTTTTAGATATTTCTTCGGAAATGGAAAATGCATGGTATGTTATTAAAATGGCAGAACATAAAAACATAGAAATTCGAACAGAAAAGGACCTATCATTAAAACAAATCAATCAGTTGTAATTTTCACAAGGATTAAAACCATCTCCCCTCTTTACAATTTATAAAATAATATGCTATAATATAAGTGCAAAACTTTGCTGACCTGAAAGGAGATAGGTCCTGACGGGAAAGGGAGAAACAAAAGCATTTATGCCTATTTTTGGGCTTGTTTTGGCGCTCCCTTTATGGGAGCGCTTTTATTTTTAAAGGAGATATAATAATGGAAAACCGCGTAGCACTGCTTGGATTTGTTGTTGAAAAGGCTTCCTCTGCCGAAGAGCTAAACCGCCTTTTGCACGAATATAAAGACTATATCGTTGGCAGAATGGGAATTCCTTACAGAGAAAGAGGAGTTAATTTAATAAGCATCGTTATAGATGCTCCTTCCGATAAAATAAGCTCTCTTACCGGCAAAGCGGGAATGCTCGACGGGGTTAGCGCAAAGGCGCTATATTCTAAAATACCGACGGAGGACAAAAATTGATAGATCTTATAGATAAGCTCTGCCGAGAAAAAACCTTAACGGCGGAAGAATTTGTTTTCCTTATAGAAAACCGAAACGATAAATATGCCGAAATTTTATTCGAACGCGCCCGAAAGGCAAGAAAGGAAAATTACGGTACCGATATTTATATCCGCGGACTTATTGAGTTTTCAAACTACTGTAAAAACGACTGCTACTATTGCGGAATAAGAAAATCTAACCCGAATGCTCTTCGCTATAGATTAAGTGAAGAAGAGATCCTATCCTGCTGCGATAAGGCTTATGGTCTTGGTTTTCGCACCTTTGTTTTGCAGGGCGGCGAAGACGGTCATTTTACCCCTGAAAAAATGGAAGCAATTATAAAAAAGATAAAAAGCGCTTATCCCGACTCAGCTCTAACCCTTTCTTTCGGAGAGCATCCAAGAGATGTTTATAAAAGCTGGTATGACGCGGGCGCTGACAGATACCTTCTGCGCCACGAAACTGCCGACGAAGAGCATTACAAGCTTTTACACCCCGAAAGCTTATCTTTAGCTAACAGAATGCGCTGTCTTTGGGACTTAAAAGAAATAGGCTATCAGGTAGGCTGCGGCTTTATGGTGGACTCTCCTTATCAAACCGCAGAAAGGATAGCAAAAGATTTGCTTTTTATCGCGAATTTTAAACCCGATATGGTAGGCATAGGTCCCTTTATTCCAGCCTGTGATACACCATTTTCCGATAAGCTTAGCGGCAGCGTTTCACTCACACTTTATCTTTTAGCTATTATCAGAATAATACTTCCCGATGTTTTGCTTCCCGCGACAACGGCTTTGGCAACGAGAGACTCTTTAGGACTTGAAAAGGGAATTTTAGCGGGAGCAAATGTTATTATGCCGAATATTTCGCCGAAAGAAGCGAAAGAAAAATATGCCCTTTATGAGGGCAAACGCTATACTGACGGCGCGGCAGAAGATGCTTTGAAAAATTTATCCGAGCGAATGGAAAAAATCGGATATAAAATAGTAACCTCAAGAGGGGACAAGAAAGGAAGAATATATAATGTATAACCCGAAATCAATGAAAGCTGAAGAATTTATAAACCACGAGGAGATTTTAGATACTCTCTCCTTTGCCGATGAGCACAAGACAGACCGCGAGCTTATCGACTCTATTTTAAAAAAGGCAAGAGAATATAAAGGTCTTTCTCATAGAGAGGCTTCTGTTTTGCTCGCCTGCGAGCTACCCGACAAAAACCAAGAGCTATACGCTCTTGCCGAGCAGATAAAAAAGGATTTTTACGGCAACCGAATAGTTATGTTCGCGCCCCTTTATCTTTCTAACTACTGCGTTAATGGTTGCCTTTACTGCCCTTATCATTATAAAAACAAGCATATCGCAAGAAAGAAGCTTACTCAAGAAGAAATCAAAAAAGAGGTTATAGCTTTACAAGATATGGGACACAAGCGTTTAGCTCTTGAGGCAGGAGAAGACCCTGTTAACAATCCGCTTGAATATATCTTGGAATCCATTAAAACTATATACTCAATAAAGCATAAAAACGGGGCTATAAGAAGGGTTAATGTTAACATAGCCGCAACAACGGTTGAAAACTATAAAAAGCTCAAAGAGGCAGGAATAGGAACATATATTCTTTTCCAAGAAACCTACCACAAAGAAACCTATGAACATCTCCACCCGACAGGTCCTAAAT
Organism: Oscillospiraceae bacterium; assembly: GCA_018110785.1. Taxonomy (GTDB): domain Bacteria; phylum Bacillota; class Clostridia; order Oscillospirales; family JAGBHD01; genus RGIG9114. The sequence continues at coordinate 18,842 of JAGBHD010000005.1, read as the reverse complement.
CCAATTATAATTATCATACCGAAGCGCACGACAGAGCTATGCAAGGCGGAATTGACGATGTAGGCTTAGGAGTTTTATTCGGTCTCGAGCTTTACCGCTATGAATTTGCAGGACTTTTGATGCATGCGGAGCATTTAGAGGCAGTTTTCGGCGTCGGTCCGCATACAATAAGCGTTCCGAGAGTTTGTCCCGCTGATGATATCGACCCCGATGAATTTGATAACGGCATATCCGATGATATGTTTGCAAAAATCGTTGCTTGTATCAGAGTTGCCGTTCCTTATACGGGTATGATAATCTCAACAAGAGAATCAAAAAGCGTTAGAGAGAGGGTTTTGCATCTCGGCGTTTCTCAGATATCGGGCGGCTCTAAAACGAGCGTTGGCGGGTACTGTCAGCCTGAGCCTGAAGAGGAAAATTCCGCTCAGTTTGAACTTTCGGACAACAGAACATTAGACGAAATAGTTTTATGGCTTATGGAAATGGGCTATCTTCCCTCTTTCTGCACAGCCTGCTACCGCGAGGGCAGAACGGGCGATAGATTTATGTCCCTTTGCAAATCGGGACAAATTCATAACTGCTGTTTGCCGAATGCACTTATGACCTTAAAAGAATATTTAACCGACTATGCTTCCGATAAAACCCGAGAGGTTGGTGAAGAGCTTATAAACCGTCAAATGACTGATATTCCCTCTGACAAGGTTCGCTCTATCGTTAAAGAAAGACTCGGAAAGATTGAAAACGGAATTCGCGACTTCCGTTTCTGAGAGGTGAAAAAATATGAGCGGCTTAAACTCTACCCCCTCGGGAGAAAGAATTCACATAGCTTTTTTCGGGAAAAGAAATGCGGGTAAATCCAGCCTCGTAAATGCCTTTGCGGGGCAAGAGATATCTATTGTATCCGAGACCTTGGGCACAACTACCGACCCCGTTTCAAAAGCAATGGAGCTTCTGCCCTTAGGTCCCGTTAAAATTATTGATACCGCAGGTATTGACGACGAGGGCGTTTTAGGCGAAAAAAGAATTTTAAAAACTAAAAACATTTTAAACAAGACCGATATCGCCGTTATCGTTACAGAAAACCCCGATTCGGAGAAAGAGCTTATCTCTATTATAAAGGATAAGGATATACCTTTTATTATAGCGCGCAATAAGTCTGACCTTTTAAAGAAAATCCCCGAAGATGAAGAAAACATAATTTATGTAAGCGCCATTTCGGGATATGGAATTAATAAGCTTCGAGAAGCTATAGCTAACATTTCTCTTGCAGATGCTAACAAAAAGGCTCTCGTTTCCGATTTAATATCTTCTCTTGATACGGTAGTTTTAGTTGTACCTATTGATAAATCAGCGCCAAAGGGCAGACTTATTCTCCCTCAGCAACAGGCTATAAGAGATATTTTAGATGCGGGCGCTATATCTATCGTTTGCCGAGATACAGAATTAAAAGAAACTTTAAATAAGCTTAAAAATCCGCCTAGCTTGGTTATTACCGATAGTCAGGTTTTTTCCGTTGTAAAAAACATCGTTCCCGATCATATTCCTTTAACCTCATTTTCAATTCTTATGGCGAGATATAAAGGAGAGCTGTCTCTTTTGTCTTCTTCTGCTAAAGAAATCGACAATATCCGTTCAGGCGATAAAATCCTTATTGCCGAGGGCTGTAGCCATCATAGACAGTGCGAGGATATAGGAACGGTAAAGTTGCCAGCTATGATAAGAAAGCATACGGGAGCAGAGCCCGAATTTCATTTTGTTTCGGGCGGGGATTTTCCCGAAAATTTGAGCGAATATAAAATGATTATACATTGCGGCGGCTGTATGCTGAATTCGAAAGAGATAAAATACCGATTAAGGTGCGCTAAAGATAGCGGCATTCCGATCACGAATTACGGAACACTTATAGCCTATTTAAACGGCATACTTCAGCGCTCTATTGCCCCTTTCCCCGAATTCAACCCTTGACATATACTCTTTTTTCCACTATAATAAGTTTTTATCATTATTATTGTTTATTTTTTAACAATTGCTCCTTTGCCGAGATTTATATTTCAAAGAGGAAACAAAATGAAAAAAAGATATCGCTTTAAGCTTTCCACAATGCAGCTGATTATGCTGAGCTTTCTTTTGACGATACTTTTAGGCAGTATTCTTTTATCATTGCCTATAAGCTCGGCTAGTGGAAAATCAATAGGATATATAGACGCCCTCTTCACTGCAACTACTGCGACCTGCGTTACTGGACTTGTAACCCTTCCAACCGTTACAAGCTGGAGCCTTTTCGGGCAAATCGTTATCCTTATTTTAATCCAAATCGGCGGACTTGGCATTATAACGGTAATGTCGGGCTTTATGATCTTCCTTCATAAAAAAATGGGGTTAATGGACAGGCTTTTGATCCAAGATGCTTTTAACCTTTCTTCCCTTTCGGGCCTTGTAAGATTTGTTAAAAAGGTTATTTTCGGAACTATAATCATAGAAGCCGCCGGTGCTCTTTGCTATATGACCGTTTTTATACCCGAATTCGGAATTAAAGGAATATGGATATCTATTTTCAATTCGGTATCCGCCTTTTGCAACGCGGGAATAGATATTATTTCTGAAAACAGTCTTTGCAATTATGCCACAAATCCTGTAATAGTTTTTGTAACAACCGCGCTTATAATTATGGGCGGTATCGGATTTATTGTTTGGTGGGATATTTTAAGGGTAATTAAGTTCTGGAAAACCGACAAATTAAGATGCTTTAAAAAATTAACGCTTCACAGCAAAGTTGCCCTCTCAGCAACCCTTTTCCTTTTGCTTTCTGGAACAATCGCATTTTTCATATTTGAATATAATAATCCGCTTACCATAAAGGACTTGTCCTTGTTTGACAAGCTGCAAATTTCTTTTTTTCAATCTGTAACAACGCGAACAGCAGGATTTGCAACTATACCTCAAGAAAATTTATCCAATCCTTCTGCTGTTGTTACTTTGCTTTTAATGTTTATCGGCGGCTCACCGGTCGGAACTGCAGGCGGCATTAAAACCGTAACAATTACAGCTCTTTTATCATCTGCTTTCGCAGCAATTAAAAATAAAAATGACGTTTCTCTTTGGAATCGAACTGTTCCAAAATCTGCTGTAAGTAAAGCCATAGCAGTTGCAAGTATGTCGTTTATTACCGTATTTATTTCAACTGTTTTGCTTTCGGCTGTTACAAATGCTTCTGTTTTAGATGTTATTTATGAAACTGTCAGCGCAACTGCAACCGTAGGACTATCTCGAAACTTAACGCCATTTTTAAATACGCTGGGAAAGCTCATAATTACAGCAACTATGTATCTTGGAAGAGTAGGACCTATTTCTTTGGCAATAGCTTTTTCTTTGAGAAAAGAGAACCAAAATATCATTAAAAGCCCAATTGAAGAAATAAGCATTGGATAATATCTATCAGAAAGGATTAAAACCTATGAGTATTCATAAAACATATGCTGTTTTCGGTCTTGGCAGATATGGCTTAGCCGTAGCAAAAGAGCTCGTAGCGAGTGGAGCTGAGGTACTTGCAGTAGATTTACATGAATCTATGGTAAATTCTGCAAAGGATTATATTCCCGTTTGCAAATGTGCCGATGTTACCGATTTAGATGTTATAAACCAATTAGGAATTTCAAATATAGATGTTGTTATAATTGCCATGGCAGGTAATTTCGAGGCAAGTGTAATGGCAACTACGCTTTGTAAGGAGGTCGGTGTTAAAACAGTTATTGTAAAATGTGCAAATGAGGTCCATCAGAAGATTTTAAGCCGTATTGGTGCAGATAAGGTGGTTTTTCCCGAAAAAGAATCCGGTACGAGACTTGCTAAAAACCTTTTGAGCTCAGGTTTTGTTGATGTTATTGAGCTTTCAAAAAATGTTTCTATGGTGGAGCTCGATGTTAAACCCGAATGGGAGGGCAAATCCCCTCTCGAATTAAACCTAAGAAAAAAATATTCAATCAATATTGTTGCAATTAGAGAAAACGGAGATGTAACAACAGATATTGACCCAGAAAAGGTATTGAAAAAAACTATGAAACTTATAGTTATTGCCAATACTTCAAAACTTGAAAAATTAAACTAATCTGTTTTTAAAATTGGAGGAAATATGGATAAACTTCTCGTTATTTTAACTTCCGTAGGTGCTCTCGCCGCTATTCTCTTCGCTATTATAACCGCTCGCAGGGTAATGAAATTCCCTGAGGGCAGCGATGTAATGAAAAAAATATCCGGCTCTATTAGAGAGGGCGCCGCCGCATATCTTAAAAGACAATATATGATTGTTCTTATATTCTTCGGAGTTATGTTCATAGCTTTATCTGCTATGGCAGCATTCAAGCTTTTAACTCCTTATGTTCCCTTTGCCTTTATAACAGGCGGCTTCTTCTCTGCCCTTTCGGGATTTATCGGAATGAAGATAGCTACCCTTTCAAATGCAAGAACGGCAAACGCTTGCAAGGAAAGCTTAAACAAGGGCTTAAGGGTTGCTTTTTCAGCAGGAAGCGTTATGGGCTTTACCGTAGTAGGTCTTGGACTTTTAGATATTTCTATATGGTTTTTCCTTTTAAAATTTGTTTTCGGTCTCGAAGCTGCAGAAATAACAAGCGCAATGCTGACATTTGGTATGGGCGCTTCCTCTATGGCTCTTTTCGCAAGAGTAGGCGGAGGTATATTTACAAAGGCTGCCGATGTCGGCGCCGACTTGGTTGGCAAGGTTGAGGCAGGAATCCCCGAAGACGATCCTCGCAATCCCGCGGTTATAGCCGATAACGTTGGCGATAATGTAGGCGATGTTGCAGGTATGGGCGCCGACCTTTATGAATCCTATGTCGGCTCCATAATTTCCTCTTGCGCCTTAGGCGTTGCCGCTTTTCATTCCTTAGAGGCAATGGCTCTGCCGCTTATTCTCTCTGCTCTCGGAGTTATATGCTCTATTTTCGGAACATTTCTTGTCAGAACTAAAGAGGGTGCTTCGCAAAAACAGCTGCTTCGCAGCCTTTCCCGCGGAACTAATTTCTCTGCTATTGTCATAGCTATCGCGGCACTGCCCTTAGTTTATTTCATTTTAGGAAACAATAATTGGACCGTTTATTTTGCAATTTTAGCAGGTCTTATCGCGGGTGTTTTAATCGGTCAGGCTACCGAATATTTTACCTCAGACAGCTATAAACCTACCAAAAATCTCGCCTCAACAAGCGAAACAGGAACCGCTACCATAATTATAGGCGGTCTTTCGGTTGGTATGCTTTCCACCCTGCTTCCCGTTGTAATCGTTGCTGTTTGCATTCTCGTATCATATTTTGTTTCGGGCGGCATGAGCAATCCGCAAATGGGACTTTACGGAATATCCTTAGCGGCAGTAGGAATGCTTTCAACATTGGGAATCACCCTCGCTACCGATGCTTACGGCCCCGTTGCAGATAATGCGGGAGGTATTGCTCAGATGGCAGAGCTACCCGCAGAGGTTAGAGAAAGAACCGATGCTCTCGATTCTTTGGGAAATACAACCGCCGCAACAGGAAAAGGCTTCGCCATTGGCTCGGCGGCTTTAACTGCTCTGGCTTTGATGGCTTCTTATATCGATAAAATACATACCATAGACGGCGGAGCAGAAAAAATTGCAAACCTCAACATAACCAACCCTACCGTTCTTGTCGGTCTTTTTATCGGCGTTTGTCTTCCTTTCGTTTTCGCCGCGCTTACTATGAATTCAGTAGGCCGCGCCGCTCAAAGCGTTGTTAAAGAAGTTCGACGTCAATTTAGAGAAATTACAGGTCTTATGGCGGGTACTGCTGATGCCGATTATGCTCGATGCGTTGACCTCTGTACAAAAGCAAGTCTTAGAGAAATGGTTCTTCCTACAATAGTTGCTGTTGCAGTTCCTATTATTATAGGAATTATTTTAGGACCTACAGGTGTTATAGGAATGCTCGCGGGAGCTACCGCTTCGGGATTTTTAATGGCAATATTTATGTCGAATTCCGGCGGCGCTTGGGACAATGCTAAAAAATATATCGAAAGCGGAGTTTTAGGCGGCAAGGGAAGCGAAAATCATAAAGCAGCCGTTGTAGGCGATACCGTGGGTGACCCGTTTAAGGATACGGCAGGTCCCGCAATTAATATCCTTATAAAGCTTCTTTCTATGGTTTCTATCGTATTTGCAGCATTGGTTGTTAATTTCTCGATACTATAATCTAAACATAAAAAGCCTTGTAATTTTTTCACAGGCTTTTTATTTTTTTGCTTGTTTTATACTGTTTTCAACACTATTTTTTGTTTAAAAATCCATGTTGACTGCTTAAATCTTTTATGCTACACTCAAGTTGATAGGTTTCGCTCAGTCGGGAGTTTTTTAGAGATTGGCGGCGATAACAATTTATAATCAAACGAAAAAGCTATGTCTCCCGATGAGGTTTTAAACCTTTTGGGAGATTTTTTTATTGGGAACAACCCAAGGCTTTATGCCTTTTTATACATATAGAAACTTCTAAGAACTCGTAGAAAAAAGAAAGGAATTAAGTATGACGATTTTTGATGTATTGTCTCTCATCGGCGGACTTTGCTTGTTTTTGTTCGGTATGAACATAATGGGCGATGCTTTAGAGCGCCGAGCAGGCGGAAAGCTCCGCACACTTTTAGGAAAATTAACAACTAACCGCGCCGCAGGTCTTTTAACGGGAATGGGCGTTACCTCTGTTATTCAGAGCTCCTCGGCTACAACGGTTATGGTCGTAGGCTTTGTAAACTCTGGTCTTATGACGCTTTCTCAGGCGATAAATGTTATTATGGGCTCCAATATCGGAACTACCATTACCGCCTGGATACTTTCTCTCGGCGGCATTGAAAGCGATAATGTTTTTGTTAAGCTTTTAAAGCCCTCCTCTTTTACCCCCGTTTTAGCGCTTATCGGAATTATCTTCTGCATGTTCTTTAAAGACGGCAAGAAAAAAGATACGGGAACTATTCTTTTGGGCTTTGCAACCTTAATGTTCGGCATGGAAGCTATGTCTGATGCGGTTTCAGTTCTCAAAAACGTTCCCGCTTTTACAAACCTTTTCGTTGCCTTCCAAAATCCTATTCTCGGCGTTTTGGCGGGAGCTGTTTTAACCGCTATAATCCAATCAAGCTCGGCTTCTGTTGGTATTTTGCAGTCGCTCTCGGCTACAGGCGCGGTTACATACGGCGCCGCTATACCGATTATCATGGGACAGAATATCGGTACCTGCATAACCGCTATTTTATCTTCAATCGGTGCTAACAAAAACGCTAAACGCGCTGCAGCAGTTCATCTTTCCTTTAACGTTATAGGCGCTGTCGCCTGTCTTACAATATTCTCTATTATAAAGGCAGTGTTCTCCCCCGCTATTTTAGGGAATAGCATCGACCACGCGGGTATAGCTATTGTGCATTCTCTATTTAATATCCTTTGCACACTTTTATTGCTTCCCGCCGCTCGGCTTTTAGAAAAATTAGTTATTATTCTTATTCCCGATTCTAAGCGAGCAGAAAAAGTCGAAGAGCTCGACGAACGTCTTTTGGCTACTCCGCCTTTCGCTCTCCAGCGCGCTCGCGAGGTAACAGCTGACTTAGCAAAGACCTCTATCAAGGCATTAAAGGGCGGTCTTTCGACACTCTTTGAATACAGAGATGATATTGCGGAAATAGTGCATGAGGAAGAAGATATTTCCGATCATTATGAAGATATTATCGGATCCTATTTAGTTAAGCTCAGCAGCCGTCAAATAAGCGAAAGCGACAGCGCTGAGGTTACAAAGCTTTTGAAAATTATAGGAGATTTCGAGCGAATTTCCGACCACGGCGTAAGCCTTGTTAAATCGGCTGAGGAAATGCGAGAGAAAAAGATTGCATTTTCTGCCGAGGCTACCGCTGAGCTTCGAGTTTTAGCCGCCGCAATAACCGAGATCTTAGACCTTACATATAAGGCATTTATCGACGGCGACCTCGAAACGGCTGAGAAAATCGAGCCCTTGGAGCAGGTTATCGACCGCATAAAGGAAAAACTTCGCACCCGCCATATTTTAAGACTTCAGCAGGGCGAATGCTCTATTGATGCAGGCTTTATTCTTTCCGACCTTCTTACAAACCTTGCGAGAACCTCCGACCACTGCTCGAATATTGCAGGTTGTATTATAGAGCTTCAGCACAACGATATGAATCTCCACGAAACCTTAAGAGAACTTAAGACAGATAACGAAGATTTCAAGGCAAACTATGCAGCCTACAAAGAAAAATATTCTTTAAAGAAGATATAATCAAAAAGCCTCTACCTCGGTAGGGGCTTTTACTTATTTCGTTGATTTTCGTTCTTTTTCGTGGTATAATTTTTTTGCTGTTAAAATTCAGCGATTTTGGGGTTTGAAGAGATTTTTCTCGGAGATTAATTAGGAAGTCGGGTGTAAATCCCGCGCGAGCCCGTCGCCGTAATGAGCGAGATTTTTCCACTCAGCCACTGATTTTTTAATTGGGAAGGCGGAAAAATCGTTATTGAGCTTTAAGCCGGAAGACTAGCCCTAAAAGATAACTGCTTATATTTCCGCGAGGTCCGGAGAGCGGCAGATAAAAAATACCGTCGGAAGGTAGGCGGTTATGTTTGCCGTTCCTTTTTTGCAGTTTTCAGCTGTATTTTTCAGCTAAACTTATTAAAAAGGAGAAAAAATTATGAAGACAAACAAAAAACTAACGATTATTTTGTCGGCTGTTTTGTTAAGTTTACTTGCAACCTTCTGCACAGTATTTATTTTAAACAGACCAGACACTGAGACAGGCTCTAAAACCATTAGCTTTACGGTTATAGATGCCGAGAAAAAGGAAACCGAGTTCGAGATAAAGACCGACGAGGAATTCTTGGCAAATGCCCTTGTGAACGAGAAAATCGTTCCCACCTATAGCGCAGACGGTTTGTATCTGACATTTAACGGCATTACTGCCGATTGGAATGATAACGAGAGCTGGTGGTGCATTACCGAAGAGGGCGTTCAAACTGCCGTCGGCATCAACGATATTGCAATAGAGGACGGAGATAGCTTTGAAGCGACCTACACTATCGGTTTTTAGCCCAAAAGAGATTGTTGTTTTCGGGCTTTTTGCCGCTATGATGATAATAGGCAAAGAGGTTTTAGCCTTTTTACCGAATATTGAAATAGTAACCCTTTTTATTATGGTTCTAACTCTCTCATATGGGCTTCGCGCCTTAATCCCTGTTTATATATTTGTTTTTGCAGAGGGGCTTTTATATGGCTTCGGGCTTTGGTTTTGGAGTTATCTTTATATATGGGCGATTTTAGTTTTTATAAGCTTCGCGCTTCGGAAATTCGATTCGCTCATTCTCTGGACTGCCCTTTCGGGAATATTTGGGCTTTTGTTTGGTATTCTTAGCTCTCCCCCTCATTTTTTCATAAGCGGAATAGGCGGCGGAATCTCCTACATAATAGCAGGGCTTTCTTTTGATATAACCCACTGCATCGGTAATATCGTTATAACCCTAGCCCTTTTTGTTCCTCTCAAGAAACTATTATTTAAGCTGAAAGGAAAAACCTAATGAGCTCTTTAACCCCCGGAAAATACCGACACTTTAAAGGAAAAGAATACGAACTTTTATTTACCGCCTTTCACAGCGAAACATTAGAGGAAATGGCGGTTTACAAAGCCCTTTACAGCGACGGGAAAATATGGGTCAGACCCGCTTCGATGTTTTCTGAAACTATCGAACGCGACGGCAAAACCTTCAAGAGGTTTACTTATATAGGAAAATGAAAAGACGGCGGAAATTTCCGCCGTCTTTTATTTAGATTTGTAATAGAGGTAACAATGGCAATAGCCTTCGAAATTGGGGTCGGCTATCTGCTCTCTGAACTCTTTGCAGATACATTTTGTATCCTCTGATTTAGTTCTTTTGCAGGGGCAATAACCGCCTGACATCTTTAAACCCTCTTTGACAGCTTTTACGACCTCTTTATCTTCATTGAGCTTTATCATAGGTTTGCCTCAATGAATTTCTTTAGTTCCTCTTTCGGTTTAAAACCTACCGAGAAATCGAGAAATGTATTATTTTTAACTAAGGCTATCATCGGGATACTCTCAACTCTGAACTGAGAGGCGATTTCGGGCTCTTTATCGACATTTATTTTGCCAAATCCCACCTCTGTCATTTCTTCGGAAAGCTCGTCTATAACGGGAGAAAGCATTTTACAGGGACCGCACCAATCGGCATAAAAATCGATAACGAAAAGTTTGCCGCTTCCGAGCGCCTCTTTTAATGTTTCTTTATTTAATTCTTTTACCATAAATTATCACCTCACTTTTATATTAAATAAAATCTCCCTTTATGTCAAGGAATATTCTGCCGAATTAGTTTCATATAATAATTGACAAACACTTTCAGAAGTTTTAAAATACATATAGAATAATAACTTTAATTTAGGAGAAAGACATGGACAAAAAAATCAGAACCCGATTTGCCCCCAGCCCTACGGGCTATATGCACGTCGGAAACCTGCGTACCGCTTTATATGCCTATCTTTTAGCTAAAAAAGACGACGGTACTTTCATTTTAAGAATAGAGGACACCGATCAGGAGCGCTATGTTGAAGGCGCTGTTGATGTTATTTATAACACCTTAAAGCAGGTTGGAATGTTTTGGGACGAGGGCCCCGACGTTGGCGGAGAGTTTGGCCCTTACATTCAAAGCGAGCGTATGGGAATGTATATGGACTATGCTAAGAAGTTAGTTGAAACAGGCCACGCTTACTATTGCTTCTGCGACAAGGACCGCTTAGAGGAAGTTAGAACTATTCAGAAGGCTTCGGGAATGGCTCCCAAATACGACGGACACTGCAGAAATTTATCAAAAGAAGAGATAGAGGAAAATCTGAAAAACGGAGTTCCTTTTGTTATCAGACAGAAGATGCCCGAAAGCGGAACTACCTCTTTTAATGATGTTGTTTTCGGCGAGATTACTGTTGAAAACGCGCTGCTTGACGACCAGATTTTAATTAAGACAGACGGTATGCCGACATATAACTTTGCAAACGTTATTGACGACCATACTATGGGAATAACCCATGTTATAAGAGGAAGCGAATATCTCTCCTCTACACCTAAATATAATCTTTTATATGAGGCATTCGGCTGGGAAATTCCGACCTATATTCACTGCTCCCCCGTTATGAAAAACGCAACCGAAAAGCTTTCTAAACGCAACGGCGATGCTTCTTTCCAGGACTTAATTGAAAAGGGATTTTTATCAGATGCCGTTATAAACTATATTGCGCTTCTCGGCTGGAGCCCTAAGGGAGAAAACGAGATATTCGATATGGAAGGACTTAAAAAAGAGTTCTCTATTGACGGAATTTCCAAATCCCCCGCTATTTTTGACCCTGTTAAGCTCAGAGCAGTTAATGCCGAGCATATTCGCCGCCTTTCTCTTGAAGAGTTCAAGGAATATGCTGTTCCCTATATCAGAAAGACCTGCAAGAGAGAGGATATAGATTTAAATGTTTTAGCTTCAATGCTCCAGCCTCGTACCGAGGTTTTAACCGATATTTCCGAGCAGGTTGATTTTATTGATGCGCTCCCCGAATACGACACCGCTTTATATGAGCACAAAAAGATGAAGACCAATAAGGAAATAGCTCTTGATATGTTAAAGACTGTTCTTCCCGTTATCGAGGCTATTGATGACTTTACCGCTGAGGCTATTCACGACAGCGTATTTAATCTTATAGAAAAGCTCGGCGTTAAAAACGGACTTGTTCTTTGGCCCTTAAGAGTTGCCGTTTCGGGAAAACAGTTTACCCCCGGCGGCGCTATTGAGATAGCTGAAATACTCGGCAAGGAAGAAACCGTTTCGAGAATTAAAAGGGGCATAGAACTTCTTTCAGGAGAATAATATGGAAAAGCTTTTAACCTTAGCAGAAGTTTTAGAAAAAAACGGAATGACCGCTTATGTTGCAGAAAACAAGGCGGAAGCTTTAGAGACTGTTAAAGGTATTTTAAAAGAAGGGGCAACTGTCGCTTGCGGCGGCAGCGTTACCCTTTCGGAATGCGGGATATGGGACCTTTTGAAAAGCGGAAGTTATGTTTTTTTAGACCGCTTGGAAGAAGGCATTTCAGCCGAAGAATCTGAAAGGCGAATGAGAGAGGTTTTTTTCGCAGATTTTTATCTTGCTTCCTCTAATGCTGTAACCTTAGGCGGCGAGCTTTATAATGTTGATGGCAAGGGAAACAGAGTTTCCGCTATGATGTTCGGGCCGAAAAAGGTTATTTTAGTTATCGGAAAAAATAAAATCGTAGATAACATAGATGCGGCTATAGAGAGGGTTAAAACTATTGCGGCGCCTAAAAACTGTTTGCGGCTTGGAATTGACAATTACTGCGCTAAAAAGGGACATTGCGTTTCTTTAGATGAGGGCTCCTCTTCTCCCTTTAGCGGTTGCAACTCCCCATCGCGCATTTGCTGCGAACACACAATTATAGGAAAACAGAGAGAAAAAGGACGAATTTCTGTTATACTGGTTAACGAGGATTTAGGATATTAAAAAGAACGCGGAAAAATTCCGCGTTCTTTTTTAATAAAAACTATTTCTTTTCTGCCTGTTTTGTGGTAAACTAATTTATGTATTGCAATTTTTACAGTCCCCCGAAAGGATGAAGCATAATGGAAAAAGAAAAATCTTGCGGCGCTATTGTTTTCAGAAAAAACAAAAACGCTATAGATGTTCTTATAATAAAGCATAAAAACGGCGGACATTGGTCTTTCCCGAAAGGCCATGTTGAGGCGGGTGAAACTGAATATGAAACTGCCCGAAGAGAAATCCGCGAGGAAACGGGCATTGAAGTTTCCTTTGTTACGGGATTCAGAGAATCGGTTACCTATTCTCCCAAGCCCGGTATTATGAAGGATGTTATTTATTTTCTCGCCGAGGCGCTAAATTCCGATTATAAGCGTCAGGAAGAGGAAATTTCTCAGGTTCGCTGGATACCTTTAAGCCATGCAGACAGATACCTTACCTATAACAACGATAAGGGGCTTTTGTTCTCGGCGAGAACTGCCCTTAAAAGAATGTGAGGCTTTGATATGACTAAGGCAGAAGCGTTTTTTAAAAATCTTAAAGGAAAAAAGGTGGCGTTTATCGGAATAGGCGTAAGCCATGAGAGGCTTATCCCTATGTTTGCCGATTGCGGCGCCTTAGTTACTCTTTGCGACAAAAAACCGAGTATTGATGATTTTCCTATGTATAAGGATATGCTTTTAGAAAAAAACATCTCCTTAAAGCTTGGAGAGGACTATTTAAAAAATATTGATGCCGATATCATTTTCCGCACTCCCGGAATGTATTACAATAATCCTGAGCTTTTAGCCTACAAGGAAAAAAATGTTGTTATAACCTCGGAAATGGAAACATTCTTTGAGCTTTGCCCCGCTAAGATTTTTGCGGTTACAGGGAGCGACGGCAAGACTACTACGACTACTCTTATTTCCGAATTCTTAAAGGAAAGCGGAAAAAGGGTTTATAAAGGCGGAAACATAGGAAAGGCTCTGCTTCCCGATGTTTTAGAAATGAATGAAGAGGACATCGCAGTTGTTGAGCTTTCTTCTTTTCAGCTTATTTCTATGCGCCGCTCGCCCGACATAGCGGTTGTTACCAATATTGCGCCTAATCATTTAGACGTTCACGGGTGTATGGAGGAATATATTGATTCAAAGAAAAATCTTCTCTTACATCAATCTCCCTTTTCTACGGCGGTTTTAAACTATGATAACGAAGAAACTAAAAAGCTTCGCGATATTGTTCGCGGAAAAAATCTTTGGTTTTCGAGAAAAGAAAAGGTTCCTTTCGGCGCATATTTAGATAGCGACGGGTATCTCTGCTATACAGACGGCATAACCGATACCAAACTTTTTAATTCTTCCGATATCCGCATTCCCGGAATTCATAATGTTGAAAACTATCTTGCAGCTATTGCGGCAAGCTTTTCCCATATAGAGGATAAGTCTATTTTCGAAAAGGTTGCAAAAAGTTTCAACGGTGTTGAACACAGAATTGAGTTTGTAAGAGAGCTTTGCGGCGTTAAATATTATAACGACTCTATCGCCTCAAGCCCGACAAGAACTATTGCGGGACTTAACGCTTTCCCGAAAAAGGTTATTCTAATTGCAGGCGGTTATGATAAAAAAATACCTTTCGATATTTTAGGAGCTAAGATAAACGAAAAGGTTAAGCTTTTAATTCTCGATGGGCCTACTTCCGATAAAATCGAGGCGGCTGTAATGGCGGACGACTCTTCGGAGAAGCCTAAAATAGTTCGCAGCGAAAGTATGGAAATGTCGGTTTCCATCGCGAGAGAAAATGCCGAAAGCGGAGATATTGTAACCCTTTCTCCCGCTTGCGCAAGCTTTGATAAATACAGAAATTTTGAGGAGCGCGGCAATATTTATAAGGAAATTGTGAGGAATTTAAAATAATGAGTGATCTTGATTTTTTAAAGGAGATAACCTCGCTTTACAGCGGAAGCGGAAAGGAAAATGAGCTTGTTTCCTTTTTGGATAAAGAATTTTCCTCTTTGGGACTTTTTACTTCTCGCGACAATTTAGGAAATCTTGTTGCTAAAAATTATACCGAGGGCGAATGCGATATTCTTCTTGATGCTCATATCGACCAGATCGGATTTATTGTAACCGAAATTTTAGAGAGAGGCTTTCTTCGCATCGCGCCTGTTGGCGGAGTTGACGAGAGATGCGCTCAGGCTCAGCCTGTTATAGTTAAAGGCAAAAAAGATTTTATAGGGGTTATATCCTCTGTTCCTCCGCATCTCGGAGAAGAAAAAAAGCTTCAGAAAATTGAGGACTTAACTATTGATATTGGTCTTTCGTCTGCCGAGGATATCTCGGTTGGCGACCGCGCCTATTTTTATTCTCCGCTTTTATCTTTCCCGTCGGGGAGAGTTATGGGCGGTGCGCTCGATGATAAGCTCGCAGTTTTAGTCCTTTATAAAACTGCTAAGCTTTTAGGCAAAACCTCCAAAAATGTTGCCTTTTTGTTTTCTACCCGCGAAGAGGTTGGCGGTCAGGGCGCCGAGGCAGGGGCATTTAATATTGCGGCTAAAAATACCGTTGCCGTTGATGTTTCTTTTGGATTTTTGCCCGGTTGCGAGAAAAGAGAATGCGGCATTTTAGGAAAAGGACCTATGATAGGCTTCTCCCCTATTCTTTCAGACGAGCTTTCGAAAAAGGCAGTTTTACTCGCAGAAAAACTAGATATCCCTTATCAAAAAGAGGTTGTCGGCGGTAGGACAGGAACAAATGCAGACCACCTTTCAATTAGCGGTGCGGGAAGCAAAACAATAACTGTTTCTTTCCCGATTTTCAATATGCACACACCTGTTGAAACTGCAGATTTAACCGATATAGATAATACTGCCGCTTTGTTGGCAGCTTTTGTAAGGGAGGTTTAAAAAATGGAACTTCTTAAAAAGCTTTGCTCTTTTACCTCTCCTTCGGGCGGCGAAAAGAAGCTTTCTCAGTTTATTATCGAAGAAATAAAGGACTATTGCGAAAGCTATAAAACAGATGCTCTCGGAAACCTTATCGTTTTCAAAAAGGGCGCCGCTACACCTAAAAACAAGTTGATGATTGCCGCACATATGGACGAGGTAGGTTTTATTATAACTGAAATATTAGACCAAGGACTTTTGCGGTTTGCTATTATCGGCGGAATATCGGGAAGCGTTCTTTCTGGGCATAAGGTTATTTTCCAAAATGATATTATCGGTGCTATTATTCCCTCAAAGGCAACCCACCTTTTAGAAAAGGAAAAGCGCCTTGAAACCCCCGATAGCGATGACCTTTTTATAGATATCGGCGCTTCAACAAAAGAGGAAGCCGAAAAATTAGTTTCGCTTGGAGATAAGGCCTCGTTTTATCCCGAATGGTTTGAAAACGAAGAGTCTGTTTTCTCTAAAGCGCTTGACGACCGCATAGGAGTTTATTGTCTTATTAAAATTATAAAGGGAGATATCCCCTTCGATACAACCTTTGTTTTTACAGTTCAGGAAGAGGTTGGGCTTCGCGGCGCTGCTGTCGCGGCATATTCTGTTGCTCCCGATATGGCTATCGTTATTGATGCAACAACCGCTTCCGACCTTCCCGAAAAGCAAGGAAGCGAGCGGGTTTGCCTTCAAGGAGAGGGCGCCGTTGTTTCCTTTATGGATAAATCAACGGTTTACGACAGCGACCTTTGGCACCTTATTATAACTAAGGCAAAAGAAAATGGCATTTCGGCTCAGCTTAAAACAAAGGTTGCAGGCGGAAATGATGCAGGCAGCGTTCATAAGGCTCGCGGCGGAATTAGAACTGCCGCAATAAGCGCTCCTACAAGATATATTCATTCGGGACTTTCTCTTGTTCGAAAGTCTGATATTAAGGCTATTACCGATTTAGTAACCCTTCTTATAGGGGAGCTTTGCAACCTATGATTTCGGAAATATCCCGCGAATGTTTTTTAGATAACCTTTCTAAAAAAAGAGGAAATATTCCCGAGAAAATAAAGGCGCTTTCGGCTTTAGCCGCATATTCCGACGGCCCTCGTTTTTTCAAAACGGGACCCTCTCTTCTCTTCATCTTTGGAAAAGAGGTGCTGATTTTCGGAAATGGCTATTCGCCTTTGGAGCTAAAAGCTTTTCTTTCATTTCTTGGTATAACCTCTATCGGCGGAAACTGCGAGAAACTAAGCGGCGAAATGAAAGAGCTTATTGTAATGCTTGCAAAGGGCGCGGACACGGATAATTGTATAAAATCCGATATTCTCTCTTCAGCAAGGCTTTTTTCTTCGGTTTTTGGCGGAAACGCAGATGATATTTATCCCGATTTGTGTATCAGAATAAACAAATCGGCAGGAAGACTTTTCTCTACCGAAAACGGAGCTTGTTTTCTTCACACCTCTTCTATCGGAAATCTTTTAACGGCGGTTGCCGTTAAAGAGGATTTCAGAGGAAAGGGCGAAGGAAGCCGATTAGTAAAATCGGCGGTAAATGCGGCTTCGGGAAAGGTTTTTATCGTTTGCGAGGAAAGCAAACGCGGTTTTTATGAAAAATGCGGATTTTCCATATACGGAAAATCGGCGGAAGTTTCTATCTCAGGAGGAGATATATAAATGGACTTTTTTAAATACAGCGATAAGGTAGCCTCGCTTGATAGCGCCGCGAAAGCAGCTTTGAGCGAAAAATTCAAAGAGGCTGAAAAAATTTCTTCATATAACTGCCAAAAGGTACTTGCGGCATTTCAAAGTGCAGGTGTGGGAGCTTCCCATCTTCAAGGGAGCGACGGTTATGGTTATGATGACCGCGGCAGAGAAATGTGCGACAGGATATATTCCTTAGCCTTTGGTGCGGAAGATGCTATCGTAAGGCATACCTTCGCTTCGGGTACTCATACATTATCTATCGCCCTTTGGGGAGTTTTGCGCCCTGGGGACAGAATGGTTTCGGTAACGGGCGTTCCCTATGATACGATGAGAGAGGTTATCGGAATTGAAGGGGTATCGGGTAAAGGCTCTCTTTTAGATTTCGGAATTATTTACGATCAAGTCGATTTAAAAAACGGCGGAGTCGATATTTCAGCCGCCGCTGAAAAAGCAGTCGACGCGAAAATGGTTTATATTCAGCGCTCAAGAGGATATGAGCTTCGTCCTTCTTTAACAATAGATAAAATAGAGGAAATTATAAAGGCAGTAAAAAAGGCTAATCCCAATGTGATAGTTATGGTTGATAACTGTTACGGAGAATTTACAGAAACATTAGAGCCTACAGATGTTGGCGCAGATTTAATGGCAGGCTCGCTTATTAAAAACCCCGGCGGAAGTATCGCTGAAACGGGCGGATACATAGCAGGAAAACGAGAGCTTGTAGAAATGTGTGCTGATAGGCTAACTGTTATCGGTCAAGGAAAAGAAGTCGGCTGCACTTTAAATCAAACCAAGAAGATTCTGCAAGGCTTTTTCTTGGCTCCGAAAATAGTTGAGGGCGCCGTTAAAACGGCTGATTATGCCGCTTGTCTTTTTGAAAAAGCAGGATACGAATGCTACCCCTCATATAAAGCGAAACGAGCCGATATCGTTACAAGCATTAAGCTCGGCAGCCGCGAAAAGCTTATAAAGTTTTGCGGCGGCATTCAAGCAGGAAGCCCTATCGACAGCTTCGTTTCTCCCGAGCCTTGGGCTATGCCCGGATATGCCGATGAGGTAATTATGGCGGCAGGCGCATTTAACTTAGGTTCTTCAATCGAGCTGTCTGCCGACGGGCCGCTACGAGAGCCTTTTGCCGTTTATGTTCAAGGCGGAGTCACCTTTGAAACCGGACGAATAGGAATTTTAAACGCTTTGGAAAATCTTATTGACTAGCCATTTATTTTATGATAGAATAAAGCGGTCGGTTAAAAATCCGACCGCAAGAGAATGCGCGTAGCGCGGCTGCCTAATAAAAAGCAATTTAAATAGGCGGAAGCGATAAAATATATACAATCAAATATGCGGGCGTGGCGGAATTGGTAGCATTTTCACCGAGCGCTGCCTTACGGCAGATGAAGCGAGGTAAAAATGGCGCCGCGGTCGAAAGTTGTCGCGAATTATGAGCGATAAACAACTTTCGGGCACCGCAAGAGAATGCGCGTAGCGCGGCTGCCTAATAAAAAGCAATTTTAAATAGGTGGAAGCGATAAAATATATACAATCAAATATGCGGGCGTGGCGGAATTGGTAGCATTTTCACCGAGCGCTGCCTTACGGCAGATGAAGCGAGGTAAAAAT
>JAGBHD010000037.1 GCA_018110785.1 Oscillospiraceae bacterium | reverse complement strand
GAGACACTTCGTAAAGAAGATGTCTCGCTCGGCTTTTATCTTAACAAAGAAAATTACACTTTGCACAGAATTTGTGAAAGTGTCATAGTGGGTTACATACTTTGAGAAAGGTAATACTTGCTGAAAAACAAAATTTCTTTTTCGGTTGGTTAAGTTATATTGCAAACTGATGTTTGCAGTGATATTTTTGCTTTGCAGCAAAAGTGATATTGAAACCTTACGGTTTCAGTGATATTATATTCGCCCTTAAAGCTTCCCAAAGGGCAATATAACTAGTGTCAGCTAATATAACTGCGAAGCAATATAACTCGCCGTAAGGCGAATATAACTGAGGCGCACTTCCTTACGGAGTGCGCCTCGATAGGAGCCTTTTTACATTAAAAATTAAAGCGACAAAATCTTTTCTATTGTATTTTCAGGTGTTGCACCTGTGAAATCTTCAACGGTGCCGTTGTCGCAATGGTCGGCAAGGCGAGGATCTAAAGGCAAACGATCGAGGATTTTTTCATTACCGCTCTCGCCGAAAAGGTCTATTTTCTTGCCGCAATCGGGGCAGAGAACATAGCTCATATTCTCAATAATTCCGAGAACGGGAATATTCATAACCTCAGCCATCTTAATAGCCTTCTCAACAATAACACCTACTAATTTTTGAGGCGTTGAAACAACAACGATTCCGTCTAACGGGATAGATTGAAAAACCGTAAGGGGAACATCGCCCGTTCCCGGAGGCATATCAACAAACATATAGTCGACCTCGTTCCAGATAACATCTGTCCAGAACTGTTTAACGGTTCCTGCAATAATAGGACCGCGCCATAAAACGGGATCGGTTTCGTTTTCTAAAAGCAAACCTACCGACATAATGTCGATGCCGCCCTTTGATTTGCAGGGAATAATATATTCCTCAGTACCCTTAGGCTTCTCTGTAATTCCAAATGCTTTTGGGATGGAGGGACCTGTAATATCGGCATCTAAAACGGCTGTTTTATAGCCTTTTTTGCTCATAGCAGTAGCCAAAAGCGCGGTAACAGAAGACTTTCCAACGCCGCCCTTGCCGCTGACAACGCCTATAACCTTTTTAACGCTGCTGAAGCGGTTTAAAGAGGCAATAAGGCTTTCTTGGGAACGTTCAGAGCAGTTTTCAGAACAGCTGCTGCAGTTATGTGTGCATTCACTCATAGTATATTATCCTTTCTAAAACGGCGAAGCGCCGAGTTCTTTTGATATGTTGAAATATTTTCTGTCTAAGCTGCGGTAAGAGAGAGCTTCGAGCAGATGAGAATCTGAAATTATTTCGCTACCGTCAAGATCGGCAATCGTTCTTGAGGTTTTAATAATTCTATCATATCCTCTTGCCGAAAGGCCGAGATTGTTAAAGGCATTTTTCAAGGTTTCTTCAGCCTCGCCCGAAAGTGGACAAAATCTTTTAATATCTCCGCTTTCTATCTGAGAGTTTGCAAAAATCGGAAGACCTTTAAAGCGCTCGGCTTGAATTTCTCTTGCATTTTCAACGCGAGCGCGAATAGCCTCGCTGCTTTCTGCCTTAGTATTATCGGAAATTTCTTCGTATTTAACCGCCGAAACCTCTAATTGTAGATCTATTCGGTCGAGAATCGGCCCCGAAATCTTGGAAAGATACTTTCTAACTGCTAAAGCAGAGCATTTGCATCTGTCAGTTCCGTCGCCGAAATATCCGCAGGGACAAGGATTCATAGCGCCTATAAGCATAAAAGACGAGGGGTAAGAAACCGTTCCGCCGACGCGGGAAATAGTAACCTCATTGTCTTCAAGCGGTTGGCGCAGAATTTCCATAGCTCTTTTATGAAATTCGGGCATCTCATCAAGAAATAAAACCCCTCTGTTTGCTAAGGAAATCTCTCCGGGACGAGGGTTTGTCCCGCCGCCCGCAAGACCTGCTGGAGAGATAGTATGGTGCGGACTTCTGAAAGGCCGCCTTAATACAAGCGGGTGTTCGTTAGAAATTATTCCGCAAACAGAATAAATCTTGGTCGTTTCTATCTGCTCTTCATATGTCATCTCAGGCAAAATTCCCGGCAGCCTTTTTGCCATCATGCTCTTTCCGCTCCCTGGAGGTCCAAGCAAAATCGCGTTATGCGAGCCGGCCGCGGCAATCTCCAAGCCTCTTTTTGCCTGAAACTGCCCTTTAACATCGCAGAAATCAGGATAAATATTCTGAAGCGTGGGCGGAGAAAACTTCGGCATCGGGGCAATTTTTCTGTCGCAGGTGAGAAATTCTATAAGCTCGGTAGCTTTTTTAATGGGTATTATCTCAATATCAGGAACAATTGAAGCCTCAATTCCATTGTCAAAAGGAACAAAAAATCGACTGTAGCCCATTTCCTTTGCCTTTAAAGCCATAGGAAGAATTCCGGGAACAGACTTTACCTCGCCGTTTAAAGAAAGCTCGCCCGCAAAAGCGAAAGAAGCAAGGTCAGCCTTTATCTGAGAGGAAGCAAGCGCAATACCTATAAATATGGGCAAATCATAAACCGCCCCGACCTTCTTTATGTTCGCGGGAGCTAAATTAACGGTTATCTTAGCTAATGGCGCGCTCATACGACAGTTTTTTAAAGCTGCCCGAACTCTGTCTTTGGATTCTTTAACTGCCGCATCAGGAAGCCCTACTATCTCGAAAGAAGGGAGATGTCCCGAGGAGATATCAACCTCTACCCCAACAGAAACGCAGTCTATTCCTAAAACAGCAAAGCTGTTTATTTTAACAAACAAAACAATCACTTCCTTGACAAAGGATATTTTATCACAGAGTAAAAATCTTTTCAATAAATTTAATAAAAAAGATTAAAATAACTATTGACAATGAGAAATATATATGTTAAAATAACATTCGTCGCCGAAAAGAGGCGAATTAAGTGTGGGAGCATAGCTCAGCTGGGAGAGCATCTGCCTTACAAGCAGAGGGTCATAGGTTCGAGCCCTATTGTTCCCACCACATTTTTGGCCGAGTAGTTCAGTTGGTTAGAACGCTAGCCTGTCACGCTAGAGGTCGAGGGTTCGAGCCCCTTCTCGGTCGCCAAAATTCCTTTAGCCCCCGCGAATAAAACCGCGGCTATTGGATTTAAAGCTCCT
>JAGBHD010000004.1 GCA_018110785.1 Oscillospiraceae bacterium | reverse complement strand
CCTGAAAGCATAGGCTCATCTGCGCTGAATGAATGGATATTTAATGAAGATACGATCAGGGAAGTTCTGAATGTTTTAATGACAAACGGCATTAAAATCGATTATGGCCAAAAGATAGGTAAGACTATCATATTTGCCAAAAACCATCGGCATGCAGAGAAAATTTTCGAAGTATTCAATAAGGAATATCCGTATCTTAACGGCTTTGCTAAGGTTATTGATAATAAAATCAACTATGCGCAGAGCGCTATAGATGAGTTTTCTGATCCTAAAAAACTGCCGCAGATAGCGATATCGGTTGATATGTTGGATACGGGTATAGATGTGCCCGAAGTGCTGAATTTGGTATTTTTTAAAAAGGTTATGAGTAAAGCAAAGTTTTGGCAGATGATCGGCCGCGGAACATGGCTTGCTCCGAAACTTTTAGACGGAGAAGATAAAAAAATATTTTACATCTTCGATTTTTGCGGTAATTTTGAGTTTTTCCGAATGAACAAAGGAAAGCCGACTGCTAATCAGGTAGCCTTGCAAGGTGCTATCTTCAGTTTGAAAGCGCAGATTGCATTCAAGCTTCAAGATCTGGCATATCAGACCGAAGATTTAATTGGTTTTAGAAAGTCTTTAGTTGAAGATATGGTGCGCAAGGTTAAAGAGCTCAATAAAGAAAATTTTGCTGTACATCAGCATCTGAAATATGTAGAGCTGTATTCCAATCCCGATAACTATAATTCGCTCTCTTATGAGGATACGCTTAATATCGCAGAAGAGCTTAGCCCTCTTATAACGCCTGATGAGGATGATCCCAAAGCTATGCGCTTTGATGCTCTTATGTATGGCATTGAACTTGCATATTTAGCAGGTAAAAAATACACCCGCGCTCGCAGTGATCTTTATAAAAAGGTTTCTGCTATTGCGAGTGTTGCCAATATTCCCGAGATTATGGTAAAGGCAGAATTGATAGATAAAATTTTACATACGAATTATGTTGATAACGCAAGTATCAACGAGTTTGAGCATATTAGAGAAAACCTTAGAGATTTAATTAAATATATCCCTTATGATGGGGCGATATATAATACTAATTTTGACGATGAAATCTTGTCGATCGATTGGAAAGAATCTGAGCTTGAAACCGATGACTTAAAGAATTACAAAGCAAAAGCGGAGTTTTATGTTCGTCAGCATCAGGATAATGCGGTTATTGCGAAGCTTAAGTCCAACATACCGCTGAACTCGGAAGATGTTAAAGTGTTGGAAGAGATTTTGTGGAGTGAAATCGGTACTAAACAGGATTACGAAGCGGAATTCGGGCAAAAGCCGCTTGGTGAGTTTGTTCGCGAAATTGTAGGGCTTGATATGAATGCGGCAAAAGCCGCTTTTGCAAGTTATTTGAGCGATGTAAATCTTGATTCAAAGCAGATTTATTTTGTTAATCAAATCGTTGAGTATATCGTTCATAACGGCTTGATGAAAGACTTATCGGTATTGCAGGAATCTCCATTTACAGATAAGGGAAGTGTTGTTGAAATCTTTACAGATCTAACTGTATGGATGGGAATTCGCAAAATTATCGAAGAAATAAATTCAAATGCAGTTGCAGCATAAAAAAACGACCTCTAATCGAGGTCGTTTTCTTTATAGCAGATAGCCTGATGCGATGCCGAGGGCGGCAGAGATGAGGATTATAATTATCGGGTGGACCTTTTTAAAGGCGAGAACGGCGCTTAAAGCGAAGATGATGAGAGAAACATATGTGCCGATTTCCGAGAAAATCGAAACAGAAAGACCGTTGGGAGCGAAAACTGTTTCGGCAACCGATAAAACCGCTGCGCCGATAAGTCCGATAACGGCGGGCTTAAGCCCTGTCATAACGCCTTTAACAGCGCTGCTCGATTTGAATTTATCATATATTCTTGCAACGATTAAAATAATAATAAACGACGGCAAAACAACGCCGAGGGTTGCCGCTACAGAGCCTAAAATTCCGCCCACCTCAGAGCCTACATAGGTTGCTATATTTATAGCAAATGGACCGGGGGTGCTCTCGCTTACGGCTATGAAGTTTATTAAATCTGAATTTTCGAGCCAACCGTGCGCTAAAACCTCTTCTTGGATAAAGGGGAGCATAGCATATCCGCCGCCTACTGTAAATGCGCCGATTTTAAAGAAGGTTAAAAAAAGTTCTAATAAAGCCATCATTTTTTAGCCCTCCTTTTTGCAATATATGAGCTTATAAGTCCGAAAAGGGCACAGGCGATTATGACAGCTAATATCGGAACATTTAAAAACGCTGTCGCAATAAAGGCACCCGCCATAACAATATATGAAGCTAATCCCTTAGGGCATTTTTTATACATTGTATAAAGCGCCTTTAAAATAAGGGCTAAAACTCCTGCTCTAATTCCGTTAAAGGCATATTTAACAGCCTCTATAGACTGAAACTCATTTAAAATATAGGAGATTATAAGAATAATAACAAACGAGGGAAGCACAACGCCGAGGGTTGCAAAAAACGCGCCCCAGAAGCCCGCAACCCTAAATCCTACAAAGGTTGCAGAGTTTATGGCAATAGGTCCGGGTGTTGATTCCGCTATAGCAACAATCTCTAAAATATCCTCATCTGTTATCCACTTCTTCTTTTCAACGACCTCTTTTTGAATGAGCGGTATCATAGCATAACCGCCGCCGAAGGTAAAAGCACCGATTTTCAGAAATGTCAGAAAAAGGGTAAAGGCTTTTTTAAAGTTTTCTTTCATAAGCTCCTCCTTAAATTATAAGTTCTGTTATTAAAGCCGCTATAGATGCTAATACTGAGGTTAAAAGCAGACCTTTTTTGTTGTAGGCTAAACACAGGGCTACTATAAAGCCAATAAGCCCCGAATAAATATTCCCCGTAGAGCTGAAAACGGCAGGGATAGTCATAACCGTTAAAACCGAATAGGGAATATAATGCAGAAAAGATAGAATAAATTTGTTTTCTATCTTATTTTTAACAAGCACCAATGGGAGCATTCTTATAAGATATGTAACCCCTGCCATAGCTAAAAGGTAGATATAAAAGCTCATGCCGTTTCCTCCTTTATGGGAGAAACTGCCGCCATTACAGCCGAAGCTATAAGGGCGCAGATTATAATAATAAATCCGCTTGGTATCTCCTTTAAAATCGGCAGAAAATTAAAGGAGAGGGACAAAACAGCCGAAATGATAACACACCATAAAACAGGTTTTTCTTCTCTCGCTACAGGAACAACTATCGCTATAAACATTCCGTAAATCATAATTCCCAAAGCAGATATTAAAACGGCGGGCAGAATATTTCCCGCTAAAGCGCCGAGAAGTGTGCCGAAGCTCCAGCCGATATATGGTGCTAAAATAAGCCCGAACATATAATTTCTTGAAACCGATTTATAGGAAGATGCAACCGCGAAAACCTCGTCGGTATTGCCGAAAGCAATTAAAAATCTATCTAAAAGGGAAATTGTTTTATCAAGCTTTTGCGATAAAGATACCGACATTAAAGCGTATCTTAAATTTATTACAAGCTGAGATAAAATAAGCTCTAAAACCGTACCGCCAGAGGCGATAATCGGAACGGCGGCAAGCTGACCTGCCGAGGTTAAATTAGTCATTGAAATTAAAAGGGTATGAAGCGGGGATATACCGCTCGAAACGGCGAAAATACCGAAAGCAAAGGAAACCGAAAGGTAACCGAGGGCTATCGGAATGCCGTCTGTAATGCCGCGAGTGAAGTTGTTTTTCATATGCTTTTAAGCCTTTCAAGCTCCTCTGAAAGAGCCTCCCAATCTGTCATAAGGGATAAATATTTTTCTTCTTCTAAAGATATAAGCCCCGAAATCTCTTCGAGCTTAATATAATCCGAAGAAACCTCTTCGGATAGAAGAGATGCCTTTAAATCGGCGATCTTTTTTTCTATATCCTCAATGTTTTTTTCAACCGTTGAGATTTTTCTCTCTATGCGGGATTTTTCCTTTAAAACATTAATTTGCGGCGCCTTTTTTTCTTTTATACTCGAAGCGGGAGAAGCTTTTTCGGGCGAATAGTTTTCCTCGTAATCAGAGTATCCGCCGTCAAAAAAATGAACGCCGCCGTCAAGTACCATTATTTTAGAGGCTATCTGCCTTATAAAAAAGCGGTCGTGAGAAACGAAAAGGATAGTTCCCGAAAACTCCTTTAAAATGTTCTCAAGCGCCTCTTTCGAGGGAATGTCGAGATGGTTGGTAGGCTCGTCGAGAATTAAGAGGTTAGGGCGCGAGGCTAAAACCTTGCAAAGAGAAAGCCGAACCCTTTCTCCGCCCGATAAAGCCGAAATCTCTTTAAAAACATCATCGCCTCTGAATAAAAAGGAGCCGAGAATATTTCTTATTTCGGCGGGAGATTTTTTAGGAAAGGCATCAAGCATCTCCTCAATAACGGTTGCCGAGGAGATTTTAGAAGCCGAATCCTGTGAAAAGTAGGCGGGCTTTACAAGGTGTCCGAAGCCCATCTCTCCCGATAAAGCGGGAATGTGTCCTGTTATGGTTTTTAAAAAGGTAGATTTACCAAGTCCGTTTCCGCCGATAATAGCAAGGCGCTCGCCCCGCTTTAAGCTAAGCGAAACTTTAGACAGCGGCTTATCATAGCCTATCTTTAAGTCGCGCGTGTAAAGCACCTCTTCGCCGCTTTCCATTTCGGGAGTAAAGCTGCTGTGAAAGGTTTTGTTGTCAGCCGCTAATGGTTTTTCAATAGGCCCCATTCTTTCGAGCTGCTTTATCTTAGCCTGAGCAAAAGCTGCCTTGTTTGCCTTGTAGCGGAATTTTTCTATTAAAGCCGATAGGCGCTCGGCTTCTAATCGGTCGTTTTTATACCGCTTTAAATCTTCTTCATATTTCTGCTTTTTGATTTTAGAGAAAGCGGAGTAGTTTCCCTTGTATCTGGAAAGGGTATAATGCTCTATTTCATAGATTATGTTAACAGTCTTGTCAAGAAATTCTCGGTCGTGAGAAACTAAAACAAAGGCGCCCTTATAGTCGGACAAGAATTTTTCAAGCCATCTGACAGCTTCTATATCGAGATTGTTTGTCGGCTCGTCCAATAAAAGCAGAGAAGGGGAGGAAAGAAGCAGACGAAGCAGAGCTATTTTAGTCTTTTCGCCGCCCGAAAAAGAGGATAGGGGCTTTTCCAAATCATCGTGCGAAAAGCCGAATGAGGAGAGCGCCGCCTTGTATTCTCCTGTATAAGAGTATCCCCCTAAAAGACGGTAGCGCTCGGTTAAAGCCGAAAACTCCGCAATCAGCCTTTCGTCTGTTCCCATATTAGCTTCCAAAAAGGAAAGGCGCTCCTCTAAATTTAGAATTTCTTTGTATGCTGAGCGCAAACAGTCCTCTAAAGAAAGGCTCTCGTCTAGGCTTATCTGCGATAGAGTTCCTATTTTGAAGCCCGAATTGGAAACGGCACCGGAAGTAAGCTCTAATTCTCCCGTTAGAGCCTTTAAAAGCGAGGTCTTGCCGCAGCCGTTTTTTCCAACCAAGCCAATATGCTCCGAGGGGTTAACGGTAAAATCCGCCCCGCGGAAAATTATCTCATCGCCAAACTCAATCGAGCCCGATTTAACGCTTAACTGCAAACCCCTCACCTCACTTTTTCCTAACCTTTAAATTATACCCCGTTAGTTAGCCATTGTCAAATAAAAACAACCGACAGATAAATTCCGTCGGTTGTTTAGCCTTCTTTTTTATATTCTACAATATCCTTCAGTTCGCAGTCCAAAATCGTGCATAGCTGATTAAGGGTGTATGTGCTAACATTTTCGTTTTTTCTAAGCCTGTCAAGCTGTCCCGTGCTTAGCTTATAAACCTTTATAAGCTTGTATTGAGAGATGCCTTTTTTCTTTAGGGTTTCCCATAGTTTATCATAAACTATCATAACAATCACCAATATAATTTAAATATAATATTTTATTATTGACAATTGCCCGTGATCGGGCTATAATGTAAATTACATTTTATTTCATCAAAGCAAAAACCAAGAATATTGCTTAATGAAGAACAAAAAATAAAAGGAGATATGTAGAAATTAAGTTGCCTTGACTTGTCTATTTTATAGAGGTATAATAAAGATACTATTTAAACAAGAGGACAGATTATGGAAAATCGTTTTCAGTTAAAGAAAAAATCTATAGTTCCTATATTGTTTTTTCTGTCGGTTGTTTTGGTAGGGCTTTTTAATGAGTATTTGTCCTGCCTTTTTTCTGTTATTTTAGTTTTTGCCTTTTTTGTCGTAACAGCAGGGGAGAAAAAGCTTCGAGTGAGCTTAAATCTTCCCTTTATAACCTTATCGGTAATCGTTTTATTTTATGGACTAAGTACCCTTTGGGCAGTAGACAGCGGAATGGCTTTTATCGGATTTTTAAAATATCTGCCTATTTGCTTGTTTGCGCTTCTTATAATGCAAAGCCCTAAATCCAAAGAAATTATTTTAAAGCTTTTGCCTTATATGGCAGCAGCCTTTGCGGCGGTTTCTATAGTTCTTTCATTTATCCCCGCCCTAAAGCCTTATTTTTTGGTGTCCGACCGAATTGCGGGCTTTTTCCAATACCCCAATACTTTCGCGCTCTTTCTTTTAATAGCAGAGCTTCTGCTTATTTCAAAGCCGTCGCTTAAGTGGTACGATTTTCTTATAATAGTATTTTTAATATTCTCGATATTATATACAGGCAGCCGAACTGCCTTCGTGCTAACGGTTATAGCCAACATAGCGGTTATATTAAAGCTCGGCTCTAGAAAGACTAAGGTCATCGCGCTATCCTCTGTAGCGGCGGTGATTTTAGCTGTTCTTTTAGGCTCGTTGTTTTTCGACCTCGGCGCTCTCGAAAGGTTTTTAACAATATCTTTTGAAAGCAGTACCTTTCTGGGAAGATTTCTTTATTTTAAAGATGCGCTTCCGCTTATTTTGAAAAATCCCTTCGGGCTTGGTTTTATGGGATATTATTATATCCAGCAAACTATCCAAACGGGCGTTTATTCGGTTATGTATATCCATAACGACTTTTTTCAGATAGCTCTAGATATCGGAATTTTGCCGTTAATCCTCTTTGTTTTTACAATAATTAAAAGCATATTTTCAAAAG
The DNA here is from genome assembly GCA_018110785.1 of Oscillospiraceae bacterium. GTDB lineage: Bacteria > Bacillota > Clostridia > Oscillospirales > JAGBHD01 > RGIG9114. The sequence continues at coordinate 13,550 of JAGBHD010000004.1, read as the reverse complement.
GCGCTCCATTTGTAAACCGCATAATCTTATCGGTTATAGCATTACATAGTTGTTTTGATTTTAATCTGCAGTTTGTTTCGATGTTTTTCCTTTTATATCTCTTTTTAGAAGATGGTAAGGGGAAAGAGATAACTTTAAATAAAAAGCTTGCTTTAACAGCAATTTCGGCTTTGTCGGCTCTGTCTTTATATATGGGCGTATCCCTTTCGCTTTCGTATTTCGGACTGCACGAAGAGGCTCATAAAATGTATCCTTATAACACCCAAAACCAAATAGAACTGCTTATAGATACCGAAAGCGAGCAGATAGCCGATGATATTTTATATCGGAACGAATATGTAAATTTAGCGCATAGCGTTAAAGCGCGAAGCTTTTATAAAAAGGGCAATTTCGGGGATCTTATAAAGCGCAAAAACAGAATGTTCTCAATGTTTCCGTTTCAATATTCCGAATATGAGGAATATTCTTATATGCTTATAAACGGCAGGGAGCTTTACCTTAAAATGGGGGATGAAGAAAGCGCCGAAATTTGCGCTAAGGAGCTAAAGGCAACCCGCCAAAAGGTCGAAACTATAGAATCCAAACTAAGCGCACTTGGCAAAATGATTTACGACCAGCCGAAAAATACCCTCCCCGACGATATAAATGCTTACATAGAAAATCTATAGACATAAATAAAAGACCGCTCAGTAAGAGCGGTCTTTTTGTTTCGCTTTGAATTAGTTGAGTTCAGCGAAGTATTTGATTGTTCTAACCATCTGGCTGGTGTAGGAGTTCTCGTTGTCATACCAAGCAACAACCTGTACCTGATAGGTATCGTCATCAATCTTTGTAACCATTGTCTGGGTAGCATCGAAGAGAGAACCATAGGTAATTCCGATAATGTCGGAAGAAACGAGGGGCTCTTCTGTGTATCCGAAGGAAGCAGAAGCGTTAGCCTTCATAGCAGCGTTGATGCCTTCAACGGTTACGTCCTTGCCTTTAACAACTGCAACTAAGATAGTTGTAGAACCGGTCGGAACGGGAACACGCTGAGCGGAACCGATGAGCTTTCCGTTAAGCTCAGGAATAACAAGACCGATTGCTTTAGCAGCGCCGGTAGAGTTAGGAACGATGTTAACAGCAGCAGCACGAGCGCGGCGAAGGTCGCCTTTTCTGTGCGGGCCGTCGAGAACCATCTGGTCGCCTGTGAAAGCGTGAACAGTGGTCATGATACCGCTAACAACTGTAGCATACTTATTAAGAGTATCAGCCATAGGAGCGAGGCAGTTTGTTGTGCAGGAAGCAGCAGAGATGATTTTATCATATGCGGTTAATGTTCCCTCGTTTACGCTGTAAACGATAGTTTTAAGGTCTTTTCCTGCGGGAGCAGAAATAACAACCTTTTTAGCACCTGCGTCGATGTGAGCCTGAGATTTCTCTTTAGAGCAGTAGAAACCTGTGCACTCTAAAACAACGTCAACGCCGATTTCGCCCCAAGGAAGGTCAGCAGCGTTCTTTTCAGCATAGATTTTGATCTCTTTACCGTCAACAACGATGGAAGACTCCTTAGCCTCAACCTTATCAGCAAGAGCATATCTGCCCTGAGCAGAATCGTACTTTAAAAGGTGAGCGAGCATTTTTGCATCGGTAAGGTCATTGATTGCAACGATCTCATAACCCTCAGCGCCGAACATCTGGCGGAAAGCCAAACGGCCGATGCGTCCGAAGCCATTGATAGCAACTTTGATAGACATGGTATATTACCTCCAAAAAAATCATTATGTTCTTATTTTATACCAAATTTTTCTCTTATTCAAGCCCTTTGTTAAAAAAATATCTAAAATAAAGAAAAAGACCCCTGTTTAAAGGGGAGAATGTGGGAAATACTAACAAAAAATTATCGGAGGAGAAGACCTTGAACAGACGGGAAACAGATTCGGTAAGCATTATTATTGACGAGCTGTTAAATGAGAGAGAAATTTATATAGAAAAAACGGATATACTCATATCTTTTATAAACGATATAATTTCCTGCTTTTTAAAAGAAAAGGATAACCCTCTTATTTCTCCAAACTATCATCTTTTTTATAGGGAAACCCGTATTTTAAAAAGAGAATTTAGTTTTCCTAAATGCTTTATGATGATAAAAGGGGAGTCTTTACCTCTGCTTTTAACAATTTTTATAAGGATATTTTCCTCGGAGAAAATACCGATAAGCAAAGCAGCCCTTGAAACGATAATTTCCGAAATACAAAAAACCGTTTTTATGGAAAATGAAGAGTTTCTTTCTTTAAAACCCTTTTTAAAGCTTTCAATGCTTTATCTTGCGGCAAACAGCGAGGAAGAGAATGAAATAGGCATTGCAATAGAGGGGATTTCAGCTGTTGATGCGATAAATCTCGAAGAGCTTATAAACGACTTTTCAGCCTCCGAAAGGCTTTTTTTAAAGGAAAAAAGCGGAATTTACAGCAAAATGGACGAAAAATCCAAATCCTTTTACCGCTACCGACTTTCTCTGCTTTCTAAAAAAGAGGGGAAAACCGAGCTGAAGGAAGCAGAGGAGATAATAGAAAAATCGGGTAGGCATCATATCGGAAATGCGCTTTTTAAATCTGCTCAATTTGAAGATAAAAGAAAGAAGCTTAAAAAAACATATATGCTTCTTCTTTTCTTAGTTCCTTTTATAATAGCCTTTGTAGTAAGCCTTTTAGGAAACAGTATAGCAGCGGGGCTTTTTTCATATATAGCCTTTTATCCTGCATCAAAAACATTGCTCGACAGAATATTTTTAAGGTTTTCAACCCCTTTCTATCTCCCCGGCTTAAAAATAGGGGACAAGATATCCGAAAACGAGGCTACAGTTGTTGTAATATCCATTTTATTAGATAGCTCCCTTAATACAGAAAAACTAAAAAAACACCTCTTAGACGAATATACAAAAGCTCCTCGGGGTGAGCTGTATTTTAATATTCTCTGCGACCTTAAAGAAAGCTCCCGCAAGACCGAAGAGGGCGATGAGGCTGTAATAGAGAAAGCCGCCGCCGTTATCAGAGAATTAAACTTAGAATATGAAAATAAATTCTCTCTTATCGTTCGCAAACGAAGCTATTCAGATACGATGAAATGTTATATCGGAAAAAACAGAAAAAGAGGAGCAGTAGGTGAAATCTGCGCCTATATCTGCGGAGATAATGTTAAGTTTTATAAAACGGAGGGAGATGTATCAGCTCTTTTAAAATGCAAATATATGATACTTCTCGACAGCGATACTAAAATGACTATCGGCACTGCCCGACGTCTTATTTCCGCCGCGGCACACCCTTTAAACAAGCCTATTTTCGAAAACGGCAAGGTTGTAAGCGGATATGGGATAATTTCGCCGAGAGCTATTCCGAATCCCGAAGGACTGCGCCGAAATTTCTTTACACTTATTTTAAACGGCGAAAGAGGGCTTTCTCATTATAACGATAATATAAGGGATATAAATTCCGAGCTTTTTTTAAAATCGATTTTCTGCGGCAAAGGCATTATAAATATCGAAGCCTTCCATAAGGTAACGGCGAACTTTTTTAAAGACGAAGAGGTTTTAAGCCACGATATATTGGAAGGTATAATTTTAAGATGTGCAACCGCCTCTGATGCGGTAGTTTTAGAGGGATTTCCCAAAAACTATCAAAGCTTTTTAAAGAGAAACGACCGATGGATAAGAGGGGATTTTCAGAATATTCTTTTCCTTTTCGATGTTATTAAAAACCGCTTTTATGAAAAAATAAAAAATCCCTTTTCAGCGTCCGATAAGCTGAAAATATTAGAAAACTGCATAAGGGCATTAAGCCCCGTTTTTATTCTTTTGCTTATTTGCACTTCTGCTTTGAGCTATGGTAAAGGCGCCCGCTTTATTTTTGCAGTAAGCCTTGTCGGGGTGCTGTTTTCGCCGATTTATTATTTTATAAGCATTCTTTTTAGAATTATAAAAACCAATAAGGAAAGCCATAGCGGTCTAATTCGGGAAGTTATAAGGGAACTGCTTTATGCGATAGTTAAACTTTCCCTTTTGCCGATAGAGGCTCTGAATGCCCTCTCTGCCGCCGCAACAGGACTTTACAGAATTCTTTTTTCAAAAAAGGATATGCTTCTATGGACCCCTGCCGCCGCGGCAGATAAGCAAGCGGTTTCTTTTATAAAGCTTTCGGCACCATCGCTTTTTTTCGGCGCATTATTTCTTCTCTCTTTCAAAGGATATATTCGCTTTATAGGTATAGTTTTCCTTTTAACTCCTGTTATTTTATGTCTTTTCAAAAAGACACCTCCTAGCGGTAAAATTAAAATAGGAAGCGAGGAGAGATATAATCTTAAAAAAGAAGCGGAGCTTATATGGAATTTCTTTAAAGATTATGTAACAAAAGAGGAAAACTATCTCCCACCCGATAATGTAAGCTTTTCGCCCAAATTCGAAATAGCCCACCGCACCTCTCCTACCAATATAGGGCTTTATCTTTTGAGTATATACGGAGCCTATAATTTAGAGCTTATATCGGCTTCGGAAATGCTTTTCAAGATAAATAACACCTTAGATACAATCGAAGCCTTAGAAAAGTATGATGGGCACCTTTATAACTGGTATAATACTAAAACCTTGGAAATAATGGCGCCCCGATATATAAGCACGGTTGATAACGGAAACTTTATAGCCTCTTTAACCGCTCTTAAAGAACTCATAGAAGATAAAAATACAAAATCAAGGCTTGAAAAAATTATCGATAGTACGGATTTTAAGCCGCTTTATGATAAAAATAAAAAGCTTTTTGTTATCGGAATTGATGCTTCTACAGGGGAGAAAAGCCGCCATCATTACGATATGCTTTTCAGCGAATCGAGAATAACGGGATATATGGCGGTAGCCCGAGGAGAAGCCGATAAAGAGCATATAAGCGCTTTGCAAAGGCTTTTTTCAAAAGCGGATAGCTTTTCGGGCCCCGTTTCATGGACAGGAACTGCTTTCGAATATTTTATGCCTGCAATTTTTATGCCTACCTATAAAAATACCATTTATGATTTAGCCCTTCGATATGCCGTTTTTTGCCAGAAAGGAAAGGCTAAAAAAGCATCTTCGCCTATCGGTACGAGCGAGAGCGGATATTATGAGTTCGATGATAATATGAATTATCAGTATAAAGCGCACGGAGCAGGGAAATTAGCGATTAAAAGAGGAATGGAAAAGGATAATGTTATCTCGCCTTACAGTACATTTCTGATGATGCAAACCGCATTTTCTGATATGTATAAAAACTATAAGGTTTTGAAAAATAACGGATTTTCGGGCGAATACGGCCTTTATGAGGCGATAGACTATACCGTTTCGAGGGTAGGAGCAACCCCTAAAGTAGTTAAAAGCTATATGTCGCATCATATGGGAATGAGCTTTCTTTCTATAGTTAATATTCTTTCGGATTTTTCTATTCAAAAAGGCTTTATGAAGGATAGAAAAATGAATTCTGCGAGAGAGCTTTTGTTAGAGGAAATCCCCTTTTCAAATATTCTTTATGAAACAAATGAGAAAAGAGAGCCGCCAGAAAGGATTCCGCGATTTAAAACAGAGGAATATACCTCTTTTAACCCCGAAACACCGCGTGTATCCGCCCTTTCTTCAGGGGAGCTTACCTTTACGTCTTCCGATTCGGGCGCCGCAGAGCTTAATTTCAAAAAAATATCTTTAATTCGTCCTCCGAAAAATCTTTTCTCTCCCGCGGGCGGTTTTTTTGCCGCCGTAAATACAGGTGAAACAGCCCCAATAACCGCCTTTCCGATTTATAATGAGGAGAATAGAAAAACGGTTTTCGGCGGCAGATTTATATCCCATTATCTATCAAAAAAGAATTTCGACAGCGGAATTTGTTACCGCCTTTTATCTAATACTCCCGCCCTTGAAATAACCCTCGCATTTAAAAATAATTTAAGGCGGAAAATATCGGGATATTTTGAGTTTTTCTTTGAGCCGATATTAACCGAGAAAAAGCATTTTTATTCCCACCCTGCCTATAATAAGCTTTTTGTTTCTGCTGAAAAATTGGAAGATGGTGCGATATTTTGGAGAGAAAAGGGGGAGAAGCTTTATTTAGCGGTAAAATCCGAGGGAGAGCTTTCTTTAAACAGAGAGGAGATTTTAGAAAACGGACTTCTAAACCTTTCCAAGTCTGATAAAACCTATCTCCCCGATACTGCCTGTTATTTAAGAATTCCGTTCTCTGCTTCTTCAGGCGAAAGAATAGATAAGAAAATAATTATATCGGTAGGGGTAGAAAAAGAAAAGGCTCTGGAAAATGCTAAGGCGGCAGAAAGCGGGGAGAACTATTGCGAGAGCTTTTTGCAGGTTGATTCTCCCATAGGCATTTTAGCATTTTCTCTTTTAGGAAAGCTGCTTTACGGGGGCAGAGATTCCCATTCTCTTATGCTTTTCAGAAAGTATAACGACGGGGATAAAGATGAGCTTTATAAAGCCTCTCTTTCGGGGGACAATCCTATAGTGTTTTTAGAGTTCGGCGGCGAAAAGGAGAAAAATCGCCTAAAGACCTATCTTGAGGTCTGGAAAGGTTTTCGCCTTTACAATATAGCTTTTGACCTTTGCATCGCTATATCCGATTCAGGCTATAGAAAACCCTCTGAAGAGGCGGTAAAAGAGCTTATTTCAGAGTTGGGTATAAAGGATAGTTTGGGGAAAAACGGAGGAATTCATATAATAAATCTTTCAGAGATAGGGGAGAAAACCGTTAATACCATTCGCGCCGCCGCAGTTCATTTAAGCGAAAAGAATTCGCCCGAATTAGGTATACCCCTCTTTCCGTTTAAGCGCTTCGAAATACTTTCCGCTAAAAAGGGAAATCCGCCTTATAATATAGAAGCTGCCGACCGATGCGGCGGATTTATAAAGGGCGGATATATGATAAATAAAAATCCGCCGCTTCCTTGGTCTGCCCCTTATACAAATTCGGTCGGCGGAACCCTTTTAACAAACGATAGCTTAGGCTATACCTTTTTTGGAAACGCCAAGGAAAATATGATAACTCCTTTTTTAGGAGATACTAAAACGCCCGAAAAAGGAGAGCTTCTTTTAATAAAAGTAGGAGATAAATATTTCGACCCGCTTTTAGGCTCTGCCGCGGTTTTTCTTAGAACAAAAGCCGAATACTATTCGGTTATAGAAAATCTCGAAATAAAGGTTACGGTTTCTTTCGATGGAGTTAAAAAGGTATCGGTAGATATAAAAAATAATTCGGAGGAGAAGCAAACAGTAGCTGTAGGATATATGTGCGATATTATCCTGTCCGACGGGACGGGCTCCCATATGACAAATCTTAAAAAAGAAGAGAACGCAATAGTAGCCTACAATCCCTTTTCAAGCTATAAATACCGCGCGGCGCTAAAATGCGATAGAAAGGCTATCCGCGTAACCGATAAAGAGGACTTTTTTATCGGCAGATGGGAAGAAACAAGACTCGCCGCAGCCGCCTTTCCTATAGCGGCGCTTGTATGCGAATTGGAGATAGAAAAGAGAGAGGAATCAGTAAACTTCTTTCTTTCCGCCGCCGCTACAGAAAAAGCGGCATTGTCGAATCTAAGCCGCCCATCTGACATGATAGATAAAATAGAGATAGAAACTAAAGATAAGGCGTTCTCTGAACTTTACAATACCTTTCTTCCTTGGCAGATTAAAAGGGGCAGGATAGAGGGCAGAACGGGCTATTATCAGTGCGGCGGGGCATACGGCTTTCGCGATCAGCTTCAGGATATAATAGCTCTGGCCGCAATAGACAGAAAAACCGCCAAAACTCAAATTCTTCGCTCAGCCGCCGTTCAGTTTGTAGAGGGCGATGTTCTCCATTGGTGGCATAAATATCCGAGAGAAATTCGCGGTATCCGCTCGAAGTGCAGTGATGATTTATTGTGGCTCCCGTTTGCCGCGGCTGAATATGCCCTTATAAGCGGCGATTATAATATTTTCAGAATAAATGTTCCTTATATCGAGGGGGAAGCTTTAAATGAAGGCGAAAACGAGAAATATATAACCCCTAAAAGAAGTTCTCTTAAAGCCCCTTTATATAACCATTGCTTAAAGGCAATCGAAAAGGCGCGTTCTTTAGGAGAAAGAGGACTATTGAAAATGGGGCTTTGCGATTGGAACGACGGTATGAATAAAATAGGAGATGAGGGAAGAGGAGAATCTGTATGGCTTAGTATGTTTTATCTCCTTGTTTTGGAGAGCTTTTCTGTAGTTTCGGCAAAATTTTCAGATAAGAAAACCGAAGCTATCCTTAAAAAAGAAGCATCGCGAATAAAAGATGTAATAGAGAAAACGAGCTTTTATAGCGGTCAGTATCTCAGAGCCTTTACCGATGAAGGCGCTCCTATAGGACACCCCGATAATAAAGAATGTAAAATAGACATTTTACCGCAAAGCTTCGCCGCGATAGCGGGACTTAATAAAGAAAGGGTAGAGTCGGCTTTAAAGACGGCAGAGGAAAATTTGGTTATAAAGGATAAAAGATTAGTGCTTTTATTTTCTCCGCCCTTTAAGGAAACCTCTCCCTCACCGGGGTATATCGCGGATTATCCGAAAGGGATAAGAGAAAACGGCGGACAATATACCCATTCGGCGGTCTGGTTTGCCTTGGCGCTCTATAAGGCAGGGAAAAGCGAAAAGGCAGAGGAGATTCTTAAAATGATATCGCCATTATCCCGCCCTGATATTTATAAAACCGAGCCTTATTTTTTAGCCGCCGATGTCTATTCAAATCCCGATTTAATCGGTAGAGGCGGCTGGAGCATATACACAGGCTCTGCCTCTTGGTATTACAAGGTCGTAACCGAGGAAATGCTTGGAATTTTAAAACGAGGGAATAAGCTTTATATAAATCCCAAAATAGATTACAGCGCAGAAATCATAATGGAAAACACAAAAATAAAACTACAGGCCGAAGCGGGAAAAAAGGATAGTCTTTTGGTAAATGAAAAAGCGGCAGAGTATATTCTCTTAGATGGAAAAGAGAAAAATGTTAAAAAAACCTTTTCAATTTAAAGGTTGTGTGATAAAATAAAATGTAAATCTTTGTTGAGGTAGAATAGAATGAATGTAATTCGCGAAAAAATAGCCGAAGGCGTTTATTTTTCCCATATAAAAACCGATAAATATAAAAGCGGTAGGCTTATAGTAAACCTTGTCTCATCGGTTACAAAAGATAATGTAACCAAAAGAAGTATCCTTGCCGCAGTATTGCGCCAGTCGCCAAGAAGCTTTGAAAGCTTTTCAGAGCTTAATATTGAGCTTTCCTCGCTTTACGGCGCCTCGCTTTACAGCGATACCGCTAAAATAGGGGACAACTATGTTTTAACCCTCGGAAGCTCCTTTTTAAATGATACCGCGCTCCCTAAAGGTGTTTCGGTAACAAACCGAATAGCGGAGATAATGGCGGGAGTAATCTTTAATCCTAAAATAGAAAACGGTGCCTTTAAAGATGATATTTTGGCAGTTGAAAAAGAAAATTTAAGAGAAGCCATAATGTCCGAAATAAATGATAAAAGAAGATATGCTGTCCGCCGCGCTATTGAAACCTATTTCGGTGAAGACGGATATGCTATCCCTACCGATGGATATGCCGAAGACTTAGATGAAATAAACGGGGAAAATCTATATAAGGAATATAAAGAGCTTTTAAAAACCGCTGCAGTCGAAATAATTTATGACGGTAGTTTAAGCCCCGATGAAATAAAAAAACTTTTCGCAGAGGGTTTTTCCAAAATAGAAAACAGAGCACCCATTAGCGCCGAAAATAAGGCGGCTCCCAAAAAGGAAAAAACCGTAGTTCGGGAGAAATCAGATGTAAAACAGGCAAAAGAGGTTATGCTCTTTATATGCCCCAATGCGGGAACTCCCGTTTTAAAGGTAATGTCTGCGCTTTACGGGGGAACTCCCTTTTCCTTTCTTTTTAAAGAAGTAAGAGAAAAGCAGTCGCTCTGCTATTATTGCAGCAGCTCCTATGTGCGCTCAAAGAATATGATGATAGTTGAAAGCGGCGTTGATAACGCTAAAACCGAAAAAGCAGAAAACGAAATAATAAATCAGTTTGAAAATTTGAAAAAGGGAACATTTACAGACAGCGATCTTGAAAATACAAAGCAGTATTTAAAAAGTCTTTGCAAAACTGTAGAGGACGCCCCCTCAACCTATCTCGATCGTTATCTTTCCGATATGATTTTAAAAACCGAAGGATTGGAAAAGGAAGCCGAAAAAATTGATAAAGTAACCCGTGAAGATGTAATTTCAGCAGCCAAAGAAACGACGCTTGTCGGAATTTATAGTTTGGGGAATTTTGATAATGAATGAATTTTTTAAATATGAAAAAATAGAGCATAAAAGCGGTCTTAAAATACTGCTTTTACTAATGAAAGGCTTTAAAACCTCTTATGCGGTTTTAGGGGCTAACTATGGCTCTGTAGACACCGAGTTTATCCGAGATGGGAAAAAACTTTCGGTTCCTGCGGGAACAGCTCATTTTTTAGAGCATAAGCTTTTTGAAAATGAGGACTGCGATGCCTTTTCCCGCTATGCCGAAACGGGAGCCAGCGCAAACGCCTTTACCTCCTTTGATAAAACCTGTTATCTTTTCAGAACGACCGATAATTTCAAAAAATCTCTTGAAATTCTTTTGGATTTTTCTTTAAATCCTTATTTTTCTGAAGAAACAGTAGCTAAAGAGCAAGGAATTATTGCCGAAGAGATTAAAATGTATAGAGATAACCCCGGTTGGCAGGCATTTTTCGGTATGCTTGGCGGTATGTATAAAAACCACCCCGTTAAAACCGATATAGCAGGAAGCGAAGAATCGATAGCGAAAATAACTCCCAAAATACTTTACGATTGCTATAATGCCTTCTATAATGTTAATAATATGGTACTTGCCGTTTCGGGCAAGATAGACAAAGAGGAAATTCTTTCTGTCTGCGATGAAATGATAAAGCCGCAGAAAAAGGTTGAAATCGAAAAGATTTCGCCGCAAGAACCGGAAGAAATAGTAAAAAATAGGGTTATAACAGAAATGACGGGTGTTATCCCTGTTTATGCCTTGGGATATAAAGAGAAGATAGGAAACGATATTCTCCGTCAAGAGCTTTTAAGCTCTATCGTGTTAGATATGTTCGCAGGTGATATAAGCCCTCTCTATAAAAGAATGTATAACAGCGGTATTATAAATGATTCCTTTTCAGCCGAAGTCTTTTCGGGAAGAGATTATCTCTCCTTTGTATTTGAGGGCGAGGGTGGAAATGCCGAAAGGGTAGCGGAAGAGATAGAAAAGGAAGCCTCGGCGCTTCGGAATAATTTCCCTAAAGAACTTTTCGAAATTGCAAAAAGAGAGCTATATGGCAGAAATGCGAGAGCGTTCGATGGTGTCGAATCTTTAGGAAACCTAAGTGTCTCGATGTATTTTGCGGGCCATGAGCCTTTAGATGCCGTTAAAATAATCGAAACTATAACTGCAGAAGAAGCAGAAAATTATTTCAAGAAAATATTAAACCCTAACCGCAGTGTTCTCTCTGTGGCAGGGAATGGAGGTATAAAATGAATAATATAACCTTTCCGAAATTAGGTCTGGAGTTTACCATTAACGAAACCGCTTTTTCAATAGGCGGTTTCGAAATTAAATGGTATGCCTTAATTATCATGACGGGACTTCTCTTGGCGATAGTCTTCGGTTACAGAAATGCCCGTAAATTCGGACTTGATATGGAGCTTTTATATGAGCCGATTTTATATGCAACCTTTGCCGCAATAATAGGCGCCCGTCTTTATTATTGTATCTTTAACTTTTCTCAGTTTAAAGATGACCCAATCAGTATGTTATACATATGGAACGGCGGAATAGCAATTTACGGCGCAGTTATAGGCGCAGTCTTAGCGGGGCTTATAATATGTAAAATAAAAAAGCTGCCGTTTTTAGCCTGTTTTGATATGGTAGTAATGGGCTTTTTGATCGGTCAGGGAATAGGCCGCTGGGGAAATTTTGTAAATGCCGAAGCCTATGGCGGAAACACAAGCCTTCCTTGGGGCATGTCGGGCGATAGTATACAAAAAGAGCTTTATATCCTTTCCTTAGAGGGTATGAAAGTAAACCCTACAGAGCCTGTCCACCCTACATTCCTTTATGAATCTCTCTGGTGCCTCTTAGGCTTTTTATTGCTTCGTTTATTCTTAAAGCACCGCCGTTATGACGGTCAGATTATTCTTATGTATATGACATGGTATGGCTTCGGAAGAATGTTTATAGAGGGGCTCAGAACCGACAGCTTAATGATAGGAACTTTAAGAGTAAGTCAGGTGCTTTCTGCCGTTATATTCCTTTTCGGTCTTATAACATTAATTGTTATGCAGATTAAAATTAAAAGTAAACACGACGACGAATATTTAAAGCTTTTTGCTAAAACCGAGGCTTCGGCTGAGCTTATAAAGAAAGCAGAAGCTATTCGCGAAGCAGAGAAAAGCAAGAAGAAAAAAGAAGAGAAAACAGAGGAGACAGAAGAAAATGTTGATTAGCGGAAAAGAAATATCAGCTGCCGTAAGAGCAGAGCTTCTTGAAAGAACGAATAAGCTTAAAGAAAAGGGAAGAACCCCAGGCCTTGCCGTAATACTCGTAGGAGAGGATCCCGCATCTAAGGTGTATGTTAATAACAAGGAAAAAGCCTGTTTTGAACTTGGTTTTTATTCAGAAAAATATCTTCTTTCGGAAAACACATCTGAAGAAGAGCTTCTCGCCCTTATTGATAGATTAAACGAAGAAGATAAAATACACGGCATCTTAGTTCAGTTGCCGCTTCCATCTCATTTAAACGAAAAGAAGGTAACCGAAAGAATATCTCCTGTAAAGGATGTCGATTGTTTCCACCCCGTAAATATCGGAAAGGTTTTAACGGGCGAGGGAGTTTTCGCCCCCTGTACCCCCGCAGGAGTTATGGAAATGCTTAAATTTTCGGGGATAGATGTAGCAGGTAAAAACGCAGTCGTAATCGGTAGAAGTAATATCGTAGGAAAGCCTATGGCTATGCTGCTCTTGAAAGAAAATGCAACCGTAACCATCTGTCATAGCAAAACAAAAGATTTAAAAGAACATACCTCAAAAGCCGATATCCTTATCGCCGCCGTCGGAAGAGCCAATTTCGTAAAGGCGGATATGGTCAAAGAAGGCGCCGTTGTAATAGATGTCGGAATAAACCGAAACGAAGATGGAAAGCTATGCGGAGACGTCGATTTCTCGGAGGTTTCGGGAAAAGCTTCATATATATCTCCCGTTCCAGGAGGAGTAGGCCCGATGACAATTACCGAGCTTATGAAAAATACCCTCTTGTCAGCTGAAGAAAATTTAAAAAACTTTTAAAAAAGGTATTGACAAGCGGCGATGTATTTGGTATTATAATTGGGCGCCTTTGAAGAGGGCGCAGGAAGTGGACCTTGAAAATTGAACAACGATTTGGAAGGTAAGGAAAAAGGTAGAAATACCAAATAAAAGGACCTTACAATTTCT
>JAGBHD010000036.1 GCA_018110785.1 Oscillospiraceae bacterium | reverse complement strand
TATATGATATTTGCAATTCCATTTTGTATGTGCTAAACTGTAACTGGCATTATTTTGTTCTTTCATTTTAATGTCCTCCTAATGTGTCTCTTTTGCGCAACTGGCAGGTCGCGCTACCATTATAACACATTAGGAGTTTTTATTCTTTTCATCGATTAACCTCTTTTGAACCACGCGACTATCGCGTGGTTTTCATTATACAATTAAAAAGTCGGGATCTCTCCCGACTTTTTTCTATAGTATTATGCAGATAAGGCCGCTGCAGCCCTCATTGATAATTTTTTCAACAGTTTCTTGGAGCCGCACTCTTGCCGCAGGGGGCATTCTCTGAAGCTTATTATGCAGTCCCTCATTTACAAGCTCATGCAGAGATTTTCCAAAAATATTGGATTCCCATATCTTAACGGGATCCTCATTAAATTCCGAGAGCATATATGTAACCAGTTCTTCTGATTGTTTCTCGCTTCCGACTATTGGAGACACCTCGGCAGTTATATTAGCTTTCATCAGATGGATAGACGGAGCACTTGCGCGAAGCTTAACGCCGTATTTCCCGCCCTGACGAACAATTTCGGGCTCTTCAAGCATAAGCTCATCCATATCAGGCATTACGATACCATACCCCGTTGCTTCTACCTCGCTTAAGGCTGAGCGGAACTTTTCAAAATCTTTTTTCATCGCCGCAACTTCAATAAGATACGGCATAAGCTCTCCCTCATTTTGTATTTCAAGACCTGTTATTTCGCCCAAAACCTTATAAAAAATACCAGACTCTAACCCAGCTTCAATAATAACCGAGCCTACCCCTAAATCAATCTCTTTAACTGATACATCTCCTGTATGCTCATATCCTTTAAGCCGTTCAACAACCCCATTAATATCAGATATAACATCGGTTTCATCAATACTTTCGTTTATAGCATCAAATACCTTTGTGCGCAACCAATGATTTCTATCAAGGCAGTTTATCCAGCGAGGTATTTCGAAAGAAATCTCTTTAATCGGAAATGTATAAAGAACCGCTGATAAAATCTCATTTATATCTTCGGTTTCCATATCAGCGCAGTTTTCGGGAACGACAGGAACACCATATTTCTCCGATAAGCTTCTTGCAAGCTCCAAAGCCTCTGCGCTTTTCGGATATCGGCAGTTTAATACTACAATAAAAGGTTTGCGGATAGTTTTAAGCTCTTTTATAACCCTTTCTTCACTTTCTGCATATTCCTCTCTCGGAATATCAGTAAAACTGCCATCGGTTGTTATAACAACTCCTATAGTTGAATGCTCGTTTATAACCTTTTGAGTTCCGATTTCTGCCGCCATGTTAAATGGTATCTCCTCTTCAAACCAAGGCGTTAATACCATACGAGGCGCTTCATTTTCAAAATAACCGATAGCGCTTGGAAGTATATAACCAACGCAATCTATCATACGGACATTCATAGAGGCGTTCCCCTCTATTTTAACCCGAACAGCTTCTTCAGGAATGAATTTAGGCTCGGTTGTCATAATTGTTTTTCCCGCGGCAGACTGCGGCATTTCATCAATAGCTCTGCCGCGCTGTATTTCGCTTTCGATATTCGGGATAATAAGCCTTTCCATAAAGTTTTTAATAAAGGTTGATTTGCCCGTTCTGACAGGACCTACAACGCCAATATAAATATCCCCGCCGGTCCTCGCTGCTATATCTTCATACAAACTGGTGCTTTTCATCCCAGATTCCTCCATCCTAATTCATTCTGTTTCTAATATATTACCTTTTAAAAAAGATTATGCTTTAAGGGGAATTATAAGCCTTCTTTTTTCCGATAAAATTTCACAATTTATTTCGTTTTCTTCTCTTAACATTTCCTGAGAGATATTATATCTTTTTCCGATATCAAAAACACTTTCTCCTTTTTCGGCATAATAAACCGTTAAAGCCGCTTTGCCATCTTTTAATTTCGGCTTATCTTCGATTAAGGAAAAGCTGCTTAGATAAGGAATCGTAACCTTTTTGCAAACAGAAAAGCTCAAATTAAATTCAGCAGATACTGTAAGCTCGCCATCTAAAGAAAGAGAATAGCTGTAATTTTCTAATAAAAGCGAAAAATTATATCCTACATCATTAAAACCGCTTAAATCCAAAGCAATATTGAATTCCCCTTTTCGAGATATTCCTACGGCAGTTTTGCTATCATCGCTTCCTATAATATAAGCATCTGCAAGACAATTTATTAAAACTGAATTTTCTTTTTCTTCGGAAGATATAACAGAGGGATTTATATAAAGATAATCTACCTTGGAAATCTCAGTGTTCATTTTTCCTAAAGAAAAATCTATATGTACATTTTTTTCTCCAAATCGTCTGTAATCGGCAAATGTAAAGGCTTTTGTTTCAGTATAGCATTCATATTGGGTAGAATAGGCATCTATCGGAAGCTCGGCAGAGAAATCTCCATATACTTTGCAGTTAAAAGAAATAAAGGCCTCTATGCTGCCTCTTTCGCCTTCTTCCCCATCTCCATAAAAATTAATAAGTCTGCAATCGGCGGAGATTTCGCATCGGTCGGTTTCTTCTGCTCCGTTAAGGTCAAAAATTTGCCCGAACGGTATAGAGATAGGCTTTGCTAAAACCGCAAGATCCTCATTAATTGCCATTATGGTTATTTCCAAATCTCCTTTAACTATAACCTTGCCCGAAACAACCCTATGGTCGGCTATTCTGACACGCGCAGGAGAATCAATAATATTAAATTCGGATATATCTTCTTCCAGCTTTTCTTTAAAACTTACTGTTTTTTCGCATACAGCTTTTAAAATTGTTGCAGAAACCGATTCGCTTTTAATCTCAATCCCATCTTCAATAAAAAAAGGATTATAGTCTGATGCTGCATAAATCGCGTATCCGATACCTATATTTGTTCTTATTCCAACTCGTCTTTTACCCGTTGCCTTACAGCTGCAATAATCGGTAGTTAACCGAATTTGCGCTTCATCAGGAGCTCCGCAGTCTGTAATGTCAACACCCTTTACATACGAATTCTCAATTTTAACTGTATTTACCGACATATCATACGATTGATATATGATGGTATGCACTACTACGATATCTACCGTTAATTTTTCTGGAGATAAAGTTTTATTGCTTACATAATGCGATGCGCTGCAACGGATAATTCGCATTATTTCGGGCTTGTAATCGGGAAGAACATAATCGATTTCTATTTGCTGAGTAACTGTTGCTGATGAAACTATTTCGGGAATAGTTAATTTCGTTTCGTTATTCTCCATTATCATTCGCTCCTTTTTTTCATTTCTATAAAGCTCTGCCTATTATTTTCTTTACAACATATGCCCCACTAAATAAATTTATTCTCATTTGGCATAATAAAAAACGGCTGTGTTTGAAAACACAGCCGTTTTTTATTTATCTAATACTTAACTTACACTTTTAAAAACATCAGCAACTTCACTTATTGTCATAAAGGCTTTCGGATCTATCTCGTGACTTATTTCTCTCATACGTGATATCTGAAAACGGTTAACAACAAAGTAGATAACGGTTTTATTGGAATTGGAATAACCACCCTTTGCATCTATTTTAGTAGTACCGCTTTCGAATTCTTCTATCAGGGCTTCGCTAACCTCATCTGCTTTTTCGGTTATTATCATAACGCCTTTGTTTCTATCAATACCCTCAACTATAAAGTCGATAACCTTAAGCCCTGCACCATAGGTTACGATAGAATAAAGCGGCAATATCCAGCTTTTCAGCACTATCCCTGATATAATATATAAAATAACATTATATATCATAACAAAGGTTCCAACGGTAATTCCTATCTTTTTTGAAAAAATTACCGACATAACCTCTATTCCGTCTATTGCACCGCCGAATCGAATGGTAAGACCGCTTCCAATGCCAGAAATAACCCCACCAAAAAGCGCACAAAGAAGCAAATCATCTCCTGCAACTGGCGAAAAAGTAGTTACATCAATCGGAAAAATATCGGTTATAAGATAAGCAAAAAGAGCATAGACACCAACGGTATATATCGAATAAACCGTAAAAACCGCACCCTGTTTTTTAAATCCGTATAAAAACAAGGGTACATTAAAAAGAATTAAGAAAACAGATAATGATAGAGGCATAACTTGAGAAAGAAGCATTGATGTTCCGGAAATCCCACTATCGTATAGTTTAACGGGAGCAAGAAAAACCGTTACTCCAAAAGCATTAATAATACCCGCGACGGTAAGAGCTAAAAAATTTATAATATTAAAATGCGCCGCGTGTCTACCATTCATTACATCTACTCCTTACTTCAATCCCATCACCGACTTTATCTCGTTGAAATATCCAAGCTCTTCCATTCTTTCATAAACAAGATTTCCTAAAAGTGTATATCCTGTAGAATTAAAATGAAC
>JAGBHD010000035.1 GCA_018110785.1 Oscillospiraceae bacterium | reverse complement strand
TATATGATATTTGCAATTCCATTTTGTATGTGCTAAACTGTAACTGGCATTATTTTGTTCTTTCATTTTAATGTCCTCCTAATGTGTCTCTTTTGCGCAACTGGCAGGTCGCGCTACCATTATAACACATTAGGAGTTTTTTATTCTTTTCATCGGTTAACCTCTTTTGAACCACGCGACTATCGCGTGGTTTTCTTATACAAAAAAACAAGAAGCCTTAAAACAGACTTCTTGTTTTTTTTGCATTAGGGGCGGGATATCATTTCCGCCTACATTAATTTATTCTCTCTATGACACATTCCGCTCATTGCGCAACCGCTGCAGCTACCGCCGCAGGAAGATTTTCCGTTTCGTTTATCTTTTACGATTTTTAAAATAATAGCAACAATCAATACAAGGAGAAAAAGGCTTATTACAATAGTTCCGAGATTTTCTTGTAACCATAAAATCATAGAAACTTCCTCCTTTTAGTTTATTTTGTTTTTAATTTTATCATAGGTTTGGGTAACTTCTTACGAGAACGGCCCAGCATATATATAATTACCGCAATTGCAGCTACCGCAGCTATAACACCTATTATATTTCCCTCTCCTGCAAATACAGCGCCTATTTGATATACAATCAAGGAAACTGCATAGGCGAAAATCGTTTGATATCCGATTGCAAAGAGCGTCCACTTCGTGGAGTTCATTTCTCTTCTGATGGCTCCGATTGCCGCAAAACAAGGGGCACAAAGAAGATTAAAGATAAGGAAAGAGAGGGCTGCAGCCTGAGTAAAATCGTTTGCTAAAAGTCCCCATATTTCCTCTCCGTTCTCTGCTATTTCCGCAACTCCGTAAAGCACTCCGAATGTTGCAACAATATTCTCTTTAGCTATAAGACCTGTTATTGTTGCAACGGCTGCCTGCCATAAACCAAACCCTAAGGGAATAAACAAGATTGCTATCGGCTTACCTATATATGCCAAAATTGAATTATCTGCACTTTCAACCGCTCCGAAAACTCCGTTTTCAAAACCATAGCTCTGTAAAAACCATAAAACTACGGTAGAAAGAAGAATAACCGTTCCTGCCTTTTTAATAAAGGACCAGCCTCTCTCCCACATTGAACGAAGAACATTTCCTATAGTTGGCATATGGTATGCAGGAAGCTCCATAACAAAGGGAGCTGGATCGCCTGCAAAAAGCTTAGTCTTTTTAAGCATAATTCCCGAAAGAACAATTGCAACAATTCCTATAAAGAATGCACCTGTTGCAACCCAAGCAGATTCTTTTCCAAACATAACTCCTGAAATTAAGGCAATAACAGGAAGCTTTGCGCCGCAAGGAATAAAGCTTGTTGTTATAATGGTCATACGGCGGTCGCGTTCGCTCTCAATAGTACGGCTCGCCATAATTCCCGGAACAGAACAGCCTGTTCCTATAAGCATAGGAATAAATGATTTCCCCGATAAGCCAAACCGACGGAAAATTTTATCCATAACAAAAGCTATTCGAGCCATATATCCGCAAGCCTCTAAGAAGGCTAAAAAGATAAAGAGCACCAGCATTTGAGGTATAAATCCGAGTACGGCGCCTACTCCGCCGATAATTCCGTCTAAGATAAGCCCTTGCAACCAATCAGCACAGTTTACTGCCGTAAGCCATCTTTCAACCACGGGGGGAATAATTTCGCCAAACAAAACATCATTTGTCCAATCAGTAACCCAAGCTCCGACAGTTGTAACAGAGATATAGTAAACTATAAACATTACAAGCGCGAAAATCGGAATAGCTAAAAATCGGTTTGTAACAATTTTATCAATTTTATCGGAGGTAGATAATCCCTTTCTCTTCTTTTTCTTATAAGCCGTTTTCAAAATCTGAGCTATGTAGAGATATCTTTCATTTGCTATAATGCTTTCCGCATCATCGTCAAGATGTTTTTCTACCGCCTTGATATCCGTTTCAATATGGGAAAGTATGTCTTCAGAGAGATTCAAGTTTTCTGCAACCTTCTCATCGCGTTCGAATATCTTAACAGCATACCACCTCTGCCTTTCCTCAGGCATACTATGTACAGCTGCTTCTTCGATATGCGCTAAAGCGTGTTCTACCGTTCCTGAAAATATGTGCATAGGAAGCGCTTTTCCGCTCCTTGCCGCTTCTATTGCCATATCCACAGCCTCAATAATGCCTGTTCCTTTTAAAGCAGATATTTGGACTACCTTGCAACCTATCTGTCTGCTTAACTCAGCTATATCTATTTTATCGCCGCTCTTTTCTACAATATCCATCATATTGATAGCAATAACAACGGGGATTCCAAGCTCTATAAGCTGTGTTGTAAGATATAGGTTTCTCTCAATGTTTGTGCCATCGACAATATTTAAAATAGCATCAGGGCGCTCGGATATAAGATAATTTCTTGCTACAACCTCTTCTAAGGTATAAGGAGAAAGAGAATATATACCGGGTAAATCGGTTATTATAATGTCTTCATTCTTTTTAAGTTTTCCCTCTTTTTTCTCAACCGTTACACCTGGCCAGTTCCCTACAAACTGATTAGACCCTGTTAATGCATTAAAAAGGGTTGTTTTGCCGCAGTTAGGATTTCCTGCAAGGGCAATTCTCAAATTCATATATTTATTCCTTTCGTTTTAATTAGCATATGCTAACCTCTTATTCTGAAAAAAGAGGAAAATTATCCTCTTTAAATTATTCAACCTCTATCATCTGGGCATCTTCTTTACGGATTGAAAGCTCATATCCTCGAACTGTAAGCTCAATAGGATCGCCTAAGGGGGCTACTTTCCGAACTGTTACTTCAACGCCTTTAGTTATTCCCATATCCATTATTCTGCGGCGAAGAGCTCCCTCGCCATGAAGCTTTACGACCTTTGCAGTACCACCAATTTTAACCTCTCTCAGAGTTTTCATTAATTTAGCTCCTCGCTTATATTATTTTCGGAAAACAAAAACCATATACTATCATTCCGATTCAAACTACATAATTAGCTTATGCTAACTCATCGGCAAAAATATTAGTTAGCCTTTGCTAACTAAAAACATTATATACCTATTATTTCCTTTTGTCAACATTTTTGCTAAAAAATTTTTAATTTCCCAAACAAAAAGGAGCTTAAAATTAAGCTCCTTTAATAAACCAAGCTTTGATAAATTCTGCTGCTATCAATCAAATAATAGGTATCTCCCATAGAAATCCTTTTGCCGCAAAAGCCTGATGCTATATTTGCCGCCGAGGAATAGTATATATCAGTCGCTATTTTATCAAGCCTTTCAGTTGAAAGATTAACCCCCGCATTTATTATAACATAGCGAACTTTATTTTCTGCCGCCGCTTTCATAGAGGAGGCTATGGAAACGCTGGTTTTGTTTGACGACATTATATCATCGAATATATAAAGCGAATCATCTGAGCAGTCAGGTTTTGGAAATGACATAAATTTCTCATCGGGATTACCCTCCCAAATAACAGTTCTCGAAGAGGATATCTGAATATCGCTTAAAAGATAAAATTCATATCCTACCCATCGACTGTTTCCTGCCTCTAAGCTTACATCCCATGTTATATCCATATGATAATAGTTTTCGCCTATTAAAACTATATTCCATTCGTGATACATTTCTTCCGATTTGCCATAGCATACGGTATTTTCAACCCCTAAAAGGCTCAAAAGCAAAGCTACTCCCTCTGTTATCCCGCTGCAAACGGCATTCTTTTCTACAAGGCAACCATAAGAGGTTGATTGAAGCTTTTCATTAGGAAGGTCTTTTAATATATCTGCATATTCAGTATCGTAAACCGTTTGAGTAGCTACAAAATCGTGAACAAAGCGTACC
>JAGBHD010000034.1 GCA_018110785.1 Oscillospiraceae bacterium | reverse complement strand
ACCGCCGCGAACAATATATTCTGTTATTTTTTTTAAATCAACTTCGCCTGTTATTGCAGGGATAAATTCTCCTTCGCATAAAGCCTTTAGAGAAACCTTCCCGCTCGATTCTCCCGATTCGTATAACGACATTGGCCGCATTCTGAGCTTAGCAATTCTTCCCGCTCCGCTATGCATAATTCCCTTATGATTAGGGGTTGCCGAGCCTGTAAGGATAAATTGCCCTTTTTCTCCGCTTTGGTCAACCCTATGGCGAACAGCATCCCAAAGAGGCGGAACCTCTTGCCATTCATCAATAAGTCTGGGCGCTTCGCCCTCTAAAACTAACGAGGGAGATAATTTTGCCAACTCTCTGTTTTGAAAATTACCTGCGGGATCGCCTATAAAAATCTCGCTATTGCTATGGTATGAAGAGGTCCATGTTTTGCCGCACCATTTAGGACCTTCAATACATACTGCGCCGAAAGTATTGAGATAATCCTTTATTTGCTTATCTATTATGCGAGGCTTATACAAAGACTTTTCCATATAAAACATCTCCTTTTCATACCCATCATAACACAATCCGATAGATTTTGCAATACCAATCCGACAGATTTTGGATTTCCAATCCGACAGATTTTGGATTTCCAATCCGACAGATTTTAACATTTCAATCCGATAGATTTTGAGTTTTCAATCCGATAGATTTTAAAAACAATACAAAACCCACCCGATTTCAGGGTAGGTTTTGCATTGGAAAACAAGAAGAATTTTAATAGTTTTCGCATCTTTCTTTGAAATCTCCCCCTGAGTGTCCGCAAACGGGACAAACGGAAGGAGCATCAGTGCCTGTATGGATATGGCCGCAATGCATACACTGCCACTGGGTTTCATTAGCTCTTTTAAATACAGTTTTCTCGTCCACCTGTTTTTTATAGGCTCTGTATCTTTCTTCGTGGCGCTTTTCTATTTCGGCAACTGCTGAGAAAAGATACGAAAGCCGCTCGAAGCCCTCTTCTTTAGCCTCGCGCGCCATTCTGCCATACATCTCGGTCCATTCATACATTTCTCCCTCTGCCGCGTCGAGAAGATTTTCGCTCGTTTCAGGAATTTCTCCCTCATGGAGATATTTATACCATAGCTCGGCATGCTCCTTTTCATTGTGCGAGGTTTCGGCGAAAATTTCCGCAATAGCGCTATAGCCGTCTTTTCTCGCTTTAGAAGCGTAATATTCATATTTCAGCGCCGCCTGAGATTCGCCTCCGAATGCCTCTCTTAAGTTTCTTTCGGTTTTTGTTCCTTTTAAATCTTTCATAGTTTTAAAAACTCCTTTCTTAAAAGAAGTTTTTCCAAAAATATAAAAATTATGAAAAAAGCGCCATAGATTTAATTTTTAAATCTACAGCGCCTTTAAAAGCTTATTTAAGGAATTCTTTAACAGATGCCGAAAGCCCTGCTATTCCTTGGATTTCAGAGGGAATAATTATCTTTGTTGCGTTTCCGTCAGCCGCTCTTTCAAATGCTTCGAGCGCCTTAATTCTTAATGCGCCCTCACCTGGGTTTGCCTCGTTTATTTTGGTAATACCCTCGGCAACAGCCGTTCGAACCTTGAGTATCGCCTCGGCTTCACCCTCAGCCTCGCGGATTTTAGCCTCTTTAACAGCCTCTGCGCGCAAAATTGCAGCTTCTTTTTCTGCCTCTGCTTCCAAAATAGCCGAAGCCTTTCTTCCCTCTGCAACCAAGATTGCAGATTTCTTTTCTCCCTCTGCCTGTAAAATCTTTTCTCTTCTCTCGCGCTCTGCCTTCATCTGCTTCTCCATCGAATCCTGAATTTCTCTGGGAGGCATAATGTTTTTAAGCTCAACGCGGTTGATTTTAATTCCCCAAGCATCTGTAGCATCGTCTAAGATAGCGGTTATATTAGAGTTGATAACATCTCTTGAGGTGAGCGTTGCATCAAGCTCCAATTCGCCGATAATGTTTCGAAGAGTTGTTGCGGTAAGGTTTTCAATCGCCATCATAGGTCTTTCAACGCCATAGGTATATAATTTAGGATCAACAACGCGGTAGAAAATAACGGTATCTATCGACATTGTAACATTATCCTTTGTTATAACGGGCTGCGGCGGAAAATCAACAACCGCTTCCTTTAAAGAAATTCTCTTTGCAACGCGGTCGATAATCGGAATAGTTAAATGAACTCCCGTTGAAAAGGTTGCATGATATGCACCAAGACGCTCAACAACATAGGCTTGCGCCTGCGGAACAATTTTAATATTCGCGATGATAATAACCAAAATAACAAGTAATAAAATAGCTGCCCAAATCATAAAATTTCCTCCTTAAATTTAATCCAGCGGCTCTACAATAACTGTAGTTCCGTTAACCTCTGTAACCCGAACTTCGGTAGCTTTCGGGATATCCTTTTCAGATCTTGCTTTCCAATAAATATCTCCTATAAGTACCTTGCCCGAGGTTTTAGAGGTGTCCTCAACGGTTTTTCCAACCTTACCTATAACAAGGTCTTCGGCCGTCTCTCTGGACTTTTTTATGTATTTTTTATATACATTTCGGAAAATATAGAGAAATATTCCCGAAAGTATAATAAATACCACAAGCTGAATAGCGAAATTATCTGTAAATACCGAGATAAGCGCTGAAATTAGCGCGCTAGGAACAAACCATATTGAAATAAGCGCTGTTGTTGAAACCTCGGCTACTAAAGCTATGGTTGCTATAATCAACCAAAAAACCCAAGCATACGCTTCCATAAATTCACCCCTTTTAAAAACATACGGGCGCCGAATTCCTCCGCCACCCGCATTAAAGCCTTATTTTATTAAGCTTTCGCCCGTCATAGCGTCGGGCTTTTCTATTCCCATAATCTCTAACATCGTAGGCGCGATGTCTGCTAAAACTCCGCCATCGCGAAGAGCGCAATCATATCCTACAATAGCTAACGGAACAGGATTGGTTGTATGAGCTGTAAAAGGAGAGCCATCGGGCTCATACATCTGGTCGGCGTTTCCGTGGTCAGCGGTTATAATAGCCGCGCCGCCTGCCTCTTCTATCGCATTTACAACCTGCGCTAAACATTTGTCAACTGCCTCAACTGCCGCTTTAGCCGCCGAGAATACGCCCGTATGGCCTACCATATCGCAGTTTGCAAAGTTTAAAACGATAACATCGTATTTTCCGCTTTCAATTCTCTTAACGCATTCGTCAGCAACCTCATAAGCGCTCATTTCGGGCTTTAAATCGTAGGTTGCAACCTTGGGAGAGGGAATAAGCGCTCTGTCCTCGCCCTCTACGGGAGCTTCAACTCCGCCGTTGAAGAAGAAGGTTACATGAGCATATTTCTCTGTTTCAGCAATACGAAGCTGAGTTTTGCCGTTAGAAGCCAAAATCTCGCCGAAGGTCTCGGTTAATTTCTGAGGCTTAAAGGCAATTGATACGCCCTTTATCTCGGCATCATACTGAGTCATACAAACATATTTTACTTCTTTTTTGCCGCCTTTTCTCTCGAAACCTGCAAAGTCTTCATCTACAATAGCGCGGGTAATCTCTCTCGCTCTGTCGGGGCGGAAATTGAAAAATACAATACTGTCGCCATTTTCTACGCCCTTATAGTCTTTAGAAACTGCAGGAACAACGAATTCATCGGTAACATCAGCCTTATAGCTGCTTTCAATAGCATCGGCAGCCGAAGTAAACTTCTCGCCCTCGCCTAAAATAATCGCATCATAGGCTTTTACAACTCGCTCGAAACGGTTATCTCTATCCATAGCATAATAGCGGCCCATAACCGAAGCTACTTTTCCTGCGCCGATTTCCTTGCATTTAGCTTCCAAGGCTTCAACAAATCCCTTACCCGAAGAGGGGGGAACATCTCTGCCGTCCATAAAGCAATGGATATAAACATTTTCTAATCCGTTTTTCTTTGCGAGATTTATAAGAGCATAAAGATGCTCGTTATGGCTATGAACACCGCCGTCGGACAAAAGCCCCATTAAATGAAGCGCCGAAGAATTCTTTTTGCAGTTTTCTATAGCTTCCATCAGAGCTTCGTTTTCATAAAAATCGCCATCGCGAATGCTCTTGGTAATTCTTGTAAGCTCTTGATAAACAATTCTTCCCGCTCCGATATTGGTATGACCTACCTCGCTGTTACCCATCTGACCGTCGGGAAGACCAACATCCATTCCCGATGCCCCTATAAAGGTATGCGGATTTTCTGTAAAAATTCTCTCGATATTGTTTTTATCGGCAGCTAAAATAGCGTTTCCATAATCGCTCTCATTATAGCCGAAACCATCAAGAATTATAAGCGCTAAAGGTTTTTTCATATTATCACCATAAATAAATTTTTTATATTATCTGCAATTTTCAGGAGTATATGTCCAAACAGAACAACCCTGCGGAGCTACTGATAAGTAGTATCCGTTTTTCTTATGTAAAATCTTTCTTTCAAGCATTTTCCAACCGGGACGATTTTTAATAAACCCGCCGCTCTGCTGATCCACATAGTAATAAAAGGTTATAGGATGGGTAAGCTCCGCTTCCAATTTTTCAATAAACTGTTTAAACTGCGGAGGTAAAAACGGTCTGCACATACATAAAATGTTATAATCGTTATAATTTATATCAAATGCATTTCCGTTTATAACCTCTATGTTTTCGTATTTTTCAGCCCACTTTTTGCAATACTCTGCAACCTCTTCGGTAAGCTCTATACCTGTAATTTTACCGGGGAATTTCTCACGAAGTAAAAAGGCTAAAACCCTGCCCTTTCCGCAGCCTACATCTATAAAGCTATCAGTTTCTTTAAAATCTGCATTCGCGAAAACCTCTTCTAAAGACCAATAAGAGGTAGCAGAACTTCCTGTTGCACCCATTGTGTCGCGGAAGGGAGAGGGAACATATTCAGTTAAAGAACAACCGCAAATTTCCATATCCTGTTTGCGGTCATATTTAACCACAAAACGATGGGATAATCCTCTCCATTTGTTTTTTATGGTATTCAAAACATTACCCATGTCTTTAACTCCTTAAATTTATTTAGAGCCTGCTTTAACAATTGTTGCGAAATCGGGAGCTTTTAAAGAAGCGCCGCCGATAAGTCCGCCGTCAACATTGATTTTGGAAAGAAGCTCATCGCAGTTTCCTGCATTCATAGAGCCGCCGTACTGAACTGTAACGGTTTCTGCAACAGCTTTGCCGTAAACCTCGGCTACTGCCGCGCGAACATAGCCGTTGCCCTCGTCTGCCTGATCAGCAGTTGCGGTAACGCCTGTTCCGATTGCCCAAACGGGCTCATAAGCAATAACAATATTTTTGAGCTGATCTGCTGTTACATTTGTAAGAGCCATTTTGGTCTGGAACTTCAAGAGAGTTTCGGTGTATCCAAGCTCTCTCTGCTCCAATGTTTCTCCAACGCAAACGATAACCTTAAGACCTGCCTCTAATGCAGCAAGGGTGCGAAGATTAACGGTCTGGTCGGTTTCTCCGAAATACTGTCTTCTCTCGGAATGTCCGATAACAACATATTCAACACCCATTTCAGAAAGCATCTCTGCAGAAATCTCGCCTGTATAAGCGCCGCTTTTTTTGAAATGGCAGTTCTCTGCGCCAACCTTGATATTAGTGCCTTTTGTTAACTCTAAAGCGGTTTCAAGGTTTGTATAGGGAACGCAGATAACAACCTCACAAGAAGCGTCAGCTACTAAGGGCTTCATCTCCTCTATTAAAGCCTTTGCTTCCAACCTGTTTTTATTCATTTTCCAGTTTCCTGCGATTACGCAAGGACGAAGTTCTTTATTCATAATATATTCCTCCGAATTTTAAATAGAGCGGCAGAATTTTTCCGCCGCCCGTTTTTTGTTTTTATTTATCGTTAAGGCAAGCAATTCCGGGAAGCTCAAGGCCCTCTAAGAATTCCAAAGAAGCTCCGCCACCGGTAGAGATATGAGTCATTTTGTCAGCAAAACCGAGCTTTTCAATAGCTGCAGCAGAGTCGCCGCCGCCGATTATAGAAACTGCTCCGCTCTCTGCAACTGCTGTTGCAACAGCACGAGTTCCGCTTGCAAAGTTTTCCCATTCAGAAACGCCCATAGGTCCGTTCCAAACAACAGTTCCTGCGCCCTTAATAGCCTCAGAGAAGATTTTCTCGGTTTCAGGTCCGATATCAAGTCCCATAAAACCATCAGGAATGCTATCAGATTTAACAATCATGCTGTTGCAATCGGGATCGTATTTATCGCCAACCTTATTGTCAACAGGAATCATAAACTTAACGCCGTTTTTCTCGGCTTTAGCCATCATCTCTTTTGCAAGCTCAACCTTGTCTTCCTCGCAGATAGATGTTCCAACATTGTATCCCTTAGCGCGCATAAATGTATATGCCATACCGCCGCCGATAACTAAAACGTCAACCTTCTCTAAAAGGTTGTTGATAACTCCGATTTTATCGGAAACCTTAGCGCCGCCGAGAATGGAAACGAAAGGACGCTTGGGATCGGAAAGGGCTTTGCCCATAACGGAAATCTCTTTCTGAATAAGATATCCGCAAACTGCAGGGAGATAATCTGCAACACCTGCTGTAGAAGCGTGAGCTCTGTGAGCAGTACCGAATGCATCGTTAACATAGATATCAGCCATATCAGCGAGTTCTTTTGCAAAGTCTGCGCCGTTTTTGGTTTCTCTTGCATCAAAGCGAACGTTCTCGATTAAGAGAGCCTCGCCCTCTTTTAATGCTGCAGCCTTAGCTTTAGCATCTTCGCCAACGATGTCTTCAGCGAAGGTAACCTTTCCGCCGAGATACTCATTTAATCTGTCTGCAACAGGTCTTAAGGTAAACTTCTCCTTGTCGCCCTTTGCCTTCTCTAAAAGCTCAGCTGTTTTAGCTGCTCTCTCTTCTTCGGGGAGCGCTTCAACTGCCTTTTTCTCTTTCTTGTTAAGACCGAAGCCCTCGGTTAAAATGCTATGGGGTTTACCAAGGTGAGAACAAAGGATAAGCTTTGCTCCGTTATCGAGAAGATATTTGATTGTCGGCAAAGCGCCAACGATACGCTTGTCGCTGGTAATAACTCCGTCCTTCATAGGAACGTTGAAATCGCATCTCGCGATTACTCTTTTACCTCTGACATCAATGTCTTCAATGGTTTTCTTGTTGTAGGTCATCTTTCTGCTTCCTTTCCAAATTTATATTTAATTGTTAAATTATCCACAATCATAATTATTGTACTCTATTTTTACCGTTTTTTCAATAGTTTTTAAAAAATTTTGCAGCTTTAGAGTAATAAAGGAATTTGCGGGAAAAATACCGATAAGTTCATAAACGAAAGGATGTATTGTTTTGAAAACCAATCCTACAAGATTTTTAAAACCGTTTTGTCTTTTATGCCTTATAGCTTTCTTTGCAGGTATAGTTATTTCCGCTCCGAAAGAGACCGTTTCGACCTATTCTTCCTATGGCTCAAGAGGCTCTGAGGTCCGACTTATCCAACAGCGGCTTAAAAACTGGGGCTACTATACAGGCGCGGTCGACGGAATTTACGGCGATAAAACCTTATCGGCGGTTAAATCTTTCCAAAGAAAAAACGGACTTAAAGTCGACGGCATCGTAGGAAAGGCAACCCTTGCCGCCCTCGGTATAAGCTCATCCTCATCTTCATTTTCTTCGAATGATGAATATCTTTTAGCCCGAATGATTTCAGCAGAGGCAAGGGGCGAGCCATACCTCGGTCAGGTAGCCGTTGGCGCGGTTATTTTAAACCGAGTTGAGTCCCCCTCTTTCCCCAATACAATTTCGGGAGTTATCTATCAAAAAGGCGCCTTCAGCGCCTTGAACGACGGACAATGGAATCAACCTATTTCTTCCTCCGCTTACTCCGCGGCGAGAGAAGCCTTAGCAGGAAGCGACCCGACAAGCGGCTCGGTTTACTATTATAACCCTAAAAAAACCTCCAATGCCTTTATGCATTCCCGCCCCGTCATAACCGTTATCGGCTCCCATAGATTCTGCCGATAAAAAGCAAACGGCTCATCTCCCGATGAGCCGCTTTTCTTTATTTACACCAAGAAAGCGTATCTATCTCGATTTCTTTTCCAATCTCTACTCCTCTGCTATCATCGTTAAAGCATATTTTCCACATTTCGCCCGAATATTTAACAGCATAGGTCATATCAAGATGATTTTGTTTGTTACAAACTATCTTTTCTAACATTCCAATATTTTCGAATGTGTATCCCGAAAAAACAGGATATCTCTTGTCGGTTTCGCCCTCGGGCAGGAAGTTTTTCGGAAGCTCACTATAGTCGCCCCAAACATAAACCTTTCCGCTTTCTCCAATAACTGCCTTAGCTTTACCAAAATCCAAATAGTTTATAACCTTTTCAGGCATATCTATTTTGCAAAACTCGTATGTATAAAGAACTTCAGGATAGACTGTGTTTTTTAGGATATATTTTGCATGCTTTTCGCGGTTTATTCCAAGGCATAAATCATTTCCCTCATAATCTTGAACTCTGCCCGCCGCAAAAAGCTCGCCCTTAGAGTTTACATAATATGCGCCGCCGTCTGCCGCCCAATATTTCACGACATTATCGGCTGCTTTCGCAACAAAATTTTCTTCTTGTCTTCCGCCAACATCATAAAACCAGCCGTATCTATATAGCTCTT
>JAGBHD010000033.1 GCA_018110785.1 Oscillospiraceae bacterium | reverse complement strand
TTTTAAAAAGGTTTATTTTTTACAAAAAAAATCTCCAAAAAAACCTTAAAACTGTCATTTTAAGTATATACAAAATAAAAAAAATATGTTAAAATAAATCGTAAATTTGTTTTTTCAAAACTTTAGAGGAGTGAATTCGGATGAAAAAAATTTATCAAGGCAAAACAAAAGATGTTTATTCTCTTGACAATGGCAATGTAATGCTCAAATTCAAGGACGATTGTACCGGAAAAGATGGCGTTTTTGATCCCGGCGAAAATACAGTCGGTCTTACAATTGATGGTATAGGTAAAGCTAATCTTGAAACCTCTATCCATTATTTTGAGCTTCTTAAAGATGCAGGAATTAAAACTCATTATGTTTCTGCTAATCTTGATGACGCTACAATGGAAGTTCTCCCCGGCAAGGTATTCGGACACGGTCTTGAAGTTATCTGCCGTCTCGTTGCAACAGGTAGCTTTATCCGCAGATATGGAGAATACATCGAGGATGGTACTCCTTTAGAGGGCGGTTATGTTGAATGCACATTCAAAAATGACGAAAAAGGCGATCCGCTTGTAACAGGTGAAGGCCTTGCTGCTTTAGGTATTATGACACCTGAGATGTTTGAAAGCATGAAAGAGCAAACCTTGAAGATTACTAAAATCGTTGCTGATGACTTAAAATCCATTGGTCTTGATTTGTGGGATATCAAATTTGAGTTTGGTTACAACAATGATGAAGTAATTCTTATTGATGAGATTGCTTCCGGAAATATGCGCGTTTATAAAGACGGAACTATCGTTGATCCCGTAGAGCTTACAAAGCTTATAAACAATAGATAAATTCATTATAAAAAACACACCGCCTTGCTTTTGCCGCAAGGCGGTGTGTTTTTTTGTACGAGTGATAGTCAACATCTGCAAGCCGCCTTACGGCAGATAAAGCTGGGGTTAGCTCCACGGTAGATAAGCGGCAAAAGCATTAGTCTTGCAGCCGATATCGAGAACCGCAAGAGGGTTCCTTTTATTTGAGATTTAAGCCCCATGGGCTTTTATGAAAAAGAAAAAAGACCTTGTTTTGGGGCAAAGTCTTTTTGAATGGTTATATAAATACAAATAATCTTGTTTATCTTAAATGAAATCGTTCACTTATGTTCACGATGAAATCCAAAACAAGTTTCGGATGAAATATTTTGCTAAGGCAAAATATGAAATCAAATCCACCCTCCGCCGCAGCGATTTCATTCGCCGAAAGGCGAATTTCATATTGCGAAGCAATATCTAACCCACCCGTTAGGGTGGATTTAATTGAAAAAGACCAAGTCAAAGACTTGGTCTTTTTTTGGTGCGAGTGATGGGACTTGAACCCATACGCCATAAGCACACGCCCCTCAAACGTGCCTGTCTGCCAGTTCCAGCACACTCGCAAGGAACTCGTTTATAATAGCACACAAAAAGCAGTTTGTCAACATTTTTTTGGAATTTTTTTAATTAAAACAGAAAAATTAAAAATGCACCAAGAACGGCGGGTAACAGGTCCCCTATTCGTATTTTTTTGATACCTAAAAGTGTCAACCCTATAGCAATTATCAAGGTTCCACCGATACCGCTTAGCTGATTTATAAAGGCATCAGTTGCTATCGGCTCTATAACTCCCGCTAAGAGGGCTATGCCGCCCTGCAAAACAAGCACAGGTATTGCAGAAAGGATAACCCCCCAACCAAGTACCGATGAAAGGATCAAAGAGGTAACGCCGTCCATAACACTTTTTATATAAAGCGTTTCATTATTTCCAAGCCCTGCATTGATGCTTCCGTAAATTACCATTCCACCCACACAAAAAATTAAAGTGGCTGTAACAAAACCTTGACCTATTGGCGAATTATCTTTTGAGCCTATTTTATTTTCTAAAAACACACCCAATCGATCAAGATTTTTTTGAACTCCGATGAGGTTTCCCAAAAAACCGCCCAATACAATACTTAGAACTAAAAGCAATGTGTTTTCGGTCTTTATAGCATCTAAAATTCCAACTGCAAGGATAGCAACACCTATTCCCTCGGTTAATATCTCCCGAATCGAATCCTTTAAAAGTTTACGGACTAAAACACCCAGCCAACCGCAAATAACAACGGCAAGGGCGTTTACCAATGCGCCTGTCATATAAAATTCCTTTCTATTCTACTGTTTCGGATTTTGCCAAATTTCTAGGTTTATCAACATCGCAGCCTTTATATGTTGCGGTATAATAAGCAATAAGCTGAAGCGGAATTATAGATAACATAGGCGCCAAAAGGTCGGATATTTCGGGCAATGTTATCATATTATCATAAAGCCCACTTTCATAAGGCATAGCGCTTCGGGCTATACAAGTAACCATAGCACCTCTGCATTTTACTTCTTTTATATTGCTTATAGTTTTCTCCAAAAGATCATTCTGGGTTGCAAGAGCGATAACAGGAGTTCCCTCGCTTATTAAAGCTATCGTTCCGTGTTTTAACTCACCCGATGCATAAGATTCCGAATGAATATAAGATATTTCTTTAAGCTTCAAAGAGCCTTCCATTGCCGAAGCGTAATCAAGGCCGCGGCCGAGATAAAAAATACTGCTGCTTGAAGAAATATTTTTTGCAACAGTTGTTATAATCTCTTCATTTTTTAAAACTTTCTCTATTTTCTCAGGAATTGACAAAAGCTCTTTATGGTAAGTCTTTGTTTCTTCTTCTGATAATAAGCCGCGTATCATAGCTGTCTTTAAAGCAATAAGATAAATTACCGACATCTGAACGCTGTAAGCCTTTGTTGAAGCAACTGCTATTTCAGGACCTGCCCAGGTATAAAGAACATAATCCGCTTCTCTCGCAATAGATGAGCCTACAACATTAACAATAGCTAAGGTTTTTGCTCCCTTTTCTTTTGCAAGTCTTAAAGCAGCCAAAGTATCGGCGGTTTCTCCCGACTGCGATATAATAACAACCAAATCGTCTTTTCCGACTATCGGGTTTTTATATCTAAACTCCGAAGCTACCTCAACTTGAACAGGAACTCTTGCTACAGATTCTATTACATATTTACCTATCATTCCCGCATGCATAGCTGTTCCGCAGGCAACAAATATAATTTGCTTGCAATCCGAAAACAAGCTATCAGGAATATTATCCCGACTGAAATCGGGCAGAAAATTCTTAGTTCTTGGCAAAACGGTATTTTTTATTGCTTGAGGCTGCTCATGAATCTCTTTGAGCATAAAATGGGCATATCCGCCCTTTTCTGCCGATTCAACGCTCCATGTTACCTTGTTTTCTTTTTTATCTTGTTTGTTATGTGATAAATCGAAAACCTCAACCTTTTCTCGTTTCTATAGGGCTATTTCTTTTTCTTCCAAAAGATAGTATCTATCCGTATATTTTAAAATTGCAGGAACATCCGATGCTATGAAATTTTCGTCCTCGCCTATGCCGATAATTAAAGGACTGTCTTTCCTGACAGCATAAATGGTTTCGGGCGAGTCATTAAATAAAATTCCTAAAGCATATGAGCCCTTGAGCATTTCCAAAGCGAGTTTTATTGCTTCAAAAGGATCACCATTATAAAAATAGTCAATCAAATGAGCTACTGTTTCTGTATCGGTTTCGCTCAAAAAAGCATAACCTTTTTCAATTAGAAAGTTTTTTAGCTCAATATAGTTTTCAATAATACCATTATGTACAACCGTAACCTTACGGCTATGATGGGGATGAGAATTTCTATCCGAAGGCATACCATGTGTTGCCCAGCGGATGTGTCCTATTCCGCAAGAACCCGTAAATGGTGTATCATTTGAAATCTTATCCCTTAAATTTTGAAGACGACCTTCAGATTTTGCAATACGAATACCGTCATTTTCTATAACTGCTATTCCCGCAGAATCGTATCCGCGGTATTCAAGCTTTTCAAGACCGGAAAGCAATACATCTGCTGCAGCTTTCCGGCCTATATAGCCAACTATTCCACACATATATATAAACTCCTAAATATCAATAAAAATCTAAAATTTTTTTAGGATTTGTTGCGGTATTGCTACCGTTTTTTGTCCTTAATTAACGACATTTCAGCCGAAAGAGTATCCGCCGAATTTTTCGATAACTCTTCTCCTCGTCAACCGATAGATATTTCGGTCCCGGCGCTTAAAATTTATATTGACCAAAAAAGCTCCTTTCCTCTATTTATTATATTCCAGAATAAATCTCTTGTCAAACCTTTTAAAATTTGAAATATTTTTTATTAAGTTGTAAAATAATACTTGATTTACCCTAAAAATCGGTGTATCATATAAAAAAGGAGTGAAGTTACAATGAACAAAGACAGAACAATGACATTTTCCATTCATAAGGATAAAGAGCTTGAAATCAAAGAAGTTCTGACTTCGGTTTACGACGCTCTAAAAGAAAAAGGATACAATCCAATAAATCAAATTGTCGGCTATATTTTATCTGAAGACCCAACCTATATAACGACATATAATAACGCGCGTAGCTTAATAAGACGGCTTGATAGAGATGAGCTTCTCCAAACTCTTGTTAAATCTTATTTGAATGATTAAAAAGAAACCTTACTGAGAAAATTCAGTAAGGTTTCTTTTTTATTGTTTGCGCATTTTTCTAAGATATGTTCCAATCGGCAATTCCCTGAAAGCAGGTATTTTCAATTTCATTTCTGCATGATTTGCTGTTTCAATTATTTCTCCCTCTTCATTATAAATCTCTTCTATCTTTTGGGTAAAAGAAACCTCTCTGGGTATGAGAAAATCAATTTCATCGCCTTTATCAAACTTATTTTTCTGAGTTAAATAAATATAATTATCATCGGATCCCGTAACAATTCCTACAACATCATATGTTCTTACATATCCTCCCGATTTATAGCATTGGGAGTTTTCGGGTTTTTCATCAAAATAAAAGCCCGTATAATATTCTCTGTGGCTTACCTTTAAAAGCTCATCATAAAGCCTATGGT
Source organism: Oscillospiraceae bacterium (assembly GCA_018110785.1). GTDB lineage: Bacteria > Bacillota > Clostridia > Oscillospirales > JAGBHD01 > RGIG9114. Next base: position 17,447 of record JAGBHD010000033.1, on the reverse strand, counting down.
CAAATTCTTTTCCGAGTCCATCAACAGCTAAGCGATAAGCATTGGTTACCGCGCCAACATAATAATCGCTCTTTGCTCTTCCTTCTATTTTAAAAGAAGTAACTCCTGCCGCCGCTAATTTTTCTAAATGCTCAATCATACATAGGTCTTTAGAATTTAAAATATATGTTCCGTTTTTATCCTCAAAAATCGGGAAATAAAGTCCCTCGCGCTTTTCTTCCATAAGATGATAACCCCATCTGCAAGGCTGAGCGCATTCTCCGCGATTTGCATCTCTTCCTAAAAGATACTGAGAAAGCAAGCATCTACCCGAAAACGAAACACACATAGACCCATGCACAAAGGTTTCAATCTCTAATTCAGGTGGCGTTTTTGCTCGGATTTCAGCTATTTCCTTTAAGGTTAATTCTCTCGCTAAAACAACCCTTTTAGCGCCTAATTCGTAAAGCATATTCGCAGTTTCATAGTTTACAACACCTGTCTGGGTAGACATATGTATTTCCATATTAGGAATATGCTTTTTACATAACGATAAAACCCCTAAATCAGCAACTATAACCGCATCAACACCTATATCCGATAAAAACCTAAGATAATCGGGCAGCATAGGAAGCTCTTCTACATGCGGAAGCGTATTTAAGGTTATATAAAGCTTAACCCCGTTTTTATGAGCATACTCCGAGGATTTTTTCAGCTCTTCTCTACTATTGTCGGCAGCTGCTCGCATTGTAAATATATCGCCGCCCATATAAACCGCATCTGCTCCGAATCGAACTGCGGCTTGCAAAGCAGAAAAATCTCCCGCAGGAGAAAGAATCTCTGTTTTTATTTTATCCACTAAAAAAACACTCCTCTGAAATTTAAACTGTAACACATTTGAATTATAAAACATAGTATGAAACAAATGCAAATGTGAGGTGAAATTAATGAACTGTTTTGGCGGTTTCGGTAACGGCAATAACTGCTGCTGGATCATAATCCTTATCCTCTTGTTATCCAGCTGCGGATGTGGCTATTCCAACAATAACAACGGTTGCGGATGCGACTAATTCTAAAACTATCGCATACATCTCTTTAAAATGCGGGACAGAGCGGTTTTGCTCTGTCCCGCATTTTTTATCTGCATTGCATTTCTTTTCTTAATGTTTCTGCCTTGTCTTTGTCAAAAACCGATAAGAGCGCAAAACCAAAATCTAAAGCTGCTCCGGCACCTTTAGCAGTTATAATATTCCCGTCTATAATAACAAAATCATCAGACACTTCTAAGCAATCAAGATAACCCTCAAATCCGGGGAAACAGGTTGCTTTTTTATCTTTTAAAAGCCCTAACTCACCTAAAATACTCGGTGCTGCGCAAATAGCGCCAATCGGTATCTTATTCTCATATGCTTTTTTTAAGAGATCAACTAATTTTTCCGAGTCTGCTAAATTCTTAGTTCCGGGCATTCCTCCCGGAAGAATAAGCATTTCTGCATCATCTTTAATATCTTTCAAGGCTATATCGCATAAAACCTCTATTCCATGGGCACCAACCGCCGATTTTCCTTTTATCGCAACAGTTTTAACCTCTTTGCCGCCGCGGCGAAGAATATCGGTAGGAGCTAATGCTTCAATTTCCTCAAATCCATCTGCCAAAAATACATAAATCATTTTTTATACCTCTAATCTAAAATGTAATCTATCGTTTTTATATAGGGCATATCTTTATTCAATTTTTTTATAAAATATTGATAATTGTCTTCTAAAAATTCAGGGTTTAAAACCCTTCCATCTTCATTATTAATCGATACATCAGCAGGAAAATAATCTATTATTTCATTACTGTCCTTGCCAATAAGAATATATCCCCCATCGCATTTAGCGGGTAGAAAAAACTCCTCCAAAGAAGTCAGTACCGCTGAGCGCATTTCATAACACGGATAAAGCTTAGGGCTTGTGTTTTTAAGATATTCTTCTTTGGAACACCACTCAAAAGCTGCTCCGTTTTTAAAAAAAGCTCTGTTTTTGGGTATAATATTAAGCTTTTTGTACCCATTTTTGCTGTAAAGTCTTATAGCTTCGCAGCTATTTGTGGCCAAAAAAGTAAAATCGTAATCTTCTTTTTCAGCAATCTCATCGATTTCCTTTAAAACTCGGCTCATTCTTCCCTGCTTTCTAAACTGAGGCAAGGTACAAAGGCCATAAAGATAAAGTCCTTTATAGGTTTTATTATTTATTTCTGCCGAAATTGGAAATATAAAACCCGCAGCAGCAACCTTCTCTTCACAGAAAGAATAAACAACCTTTCCTTTGGTAACAATTCTATCCGAAAAAACCTTTAAAAAATTATCGGTAGAATCAGAAAATACCTCTTTAAAAACAGAAATCCACGCATTAGTCATTTTCAATACACTCTTGAGCTAATTTAAAGACCTCTTCCGAAATTGTTTCAACGGGAAAAGGCTCATTGTCATCTGAACATTTTACTATTTTCCAGTTGTTATTTTTTGCAACAATCATTGCATTTTTTCTGCAATTTTCCAAAAAATTTATATCTTTTTCGTGTATATCTTTTTTGCCTGCATCGCCCTTATAGCGCTTTAAAAGCAGTTTTGCCGAAACAGAAGGATCCATGTCGAGATAAATTACCAAATCGGGCTTTGGCAGTCCTAACTTGTTATATTCATAATCCCAAACCCAATTAAGATATTCCTCGGCATTTTCTGATTTTCCTACCTGATAAACCGCATTAGAAGTAGTATATCTGTCGGCAAGGAAAATACCGCCCTTATTATAGTCTTCTTTCCAGCTTGTCATATAACTTATATATCGGTCAACAGCGAAAAAACTTGATGCCGCATAGGCATTAATATCCATCGGATTTTCCGAGATATCTCCATTTAAATACATTCTTAATGGAGCAGAAGAGTCGCTTTTATAATCAGGAAAGGTTAAAGGTCTAACAAAATCATATTTTTCCTTTAATCGCTTATACAAAATAGCTCCTTGAGTTCCTTTACCGCTTCCGTCTAAACCCTCTATAACAATCAGTTTACCCAATTTTATCTCCCCTTTTTAAAGGTTTAAAAATTTTTCTCTCATTTCCTTTGCTTTTCCGCAACTCATCTTACCTTCAGGACAAGCGCCACTCGCGCAAGGAGGACCTGATTTTTTGAAAAGCTCCGGAGCGGCCTCTTTGCAAACCTTAAGCATTTGTTCAGCTAAATCTCTTATCTCCCATTGCGCTCTTTGACAGCATCTGTGATGGAAGAAATTATTAAGCGAACGAACATTCATTGTTAAAACCATTTTAGTTTCAGCCGCATTGGGAAGAACAAATCTCGCATCTTCGATTGCCATCTTTTCAGCAGCTCTGTCCGCCGCCTTTTCGTCTTTACCCGCCTCCATTAAGGCTTTTTTATGCTTCGCTTTCAAAATATCCGCAAGGCTGTTATAATGGCGGATATCTTCTTCCATTGCCTTTAAATATTCCGCCTTTGCCTCAGGAATTTTTTCAATTTCAGGAGGAAGAACAAATTTAAAATCAATATTTTTAACATATCTTTGACTTTGAACGCTGAAAGAAGCGATACGATGCCTTGTTATCTGCGCTAAAAGGCTGCGGGAAACACCCTCAATTCCAAAGGTAAAATAGGCATGCTCCATAGGGCTTTCATGCCCTAAATCGGAAAGCATATCCAAAAAAGAGGACACCTTTTCATCGGTTAAATTATCATAAAGATCTGTAATCCCGCTGGCGCTGTAGCAAAGTTTTGCGGCGCAGGCAACCGTTTTAGGCGGCTGTACTGTATGGGAAAGTAAAACAACCTTTTGCATTTTTCATTCCTCACTTTATATTTTTTGAAGTTTGGCGAAATTCGCCATAATTTTTTTGGTTCCAACCTTTTCAAAAGCAACCTCTACTAAAGTATCGGTTGCCATAGGCTCCATTGAAATAACAATTCCGTTTCCGAAAGCCCTATGAGAAACTGTATCACCTACGGTATAGTTTATTTCTGTAGGCGCTGAGGGTGCTGCAGGCTTTCTTGTTATATCAGATGCGTATTTTTCCGCAAAACCTCGTTTTGGGCTTACAGCAGTCTTAGATGATGCAAATCCGCTATCAAATCTGCGAGTTCTATCGTCCTTTTCTAAGAGATATTCAGGAATTTCTTCTATAAATCTTGAAATAGGATTTGACATCGTACTACCAAAAAGCATTCTTCTCGCGCTACAGGTTAGGTAAAGCTTTCTTTTAGCTCTTGTTACCGCGACATAAGCAAGTCTTCTCTCTTCCTCTATATCGCTTTGAGAGAAAACAGACTGCCTTGAGGGGAAAATTCCCTCTTCTAATGCGGGGATAAATACAGTATCAAACTCCAAACCTTTTGCTGAATGCACTGTCATTAAAACAACGCAGTCATCCTCATCGGAAAACTCATCAAGATCGGTATACAGAGCTATATTCTCTAAAAACTCCTGAAGTCCCATTTCGGGATTTTCTTTGCTGAAAGCCGTCATCATAGATTTAAGCTCGAGAATGTTCTCCATTCTTACTTCGTATTGCGCAGTTCCCTCTTCTTTAAGATATTCTTCATATCCCGTTGCTTCTATCAAAGAATCAAAAAGCTCTCCTAAATCTCCGTCTTTCATTTCGGAAAGATTAGATATAATTCTATAAAACTCTTCAAAAACCGCCGCTTTCGAGTGAAGATGAGAATACTGCGAAGCTGTCGCACATATTTCCATAACGGGAAGTCCTGTTTCGGTAGTTATCGCCGTTATAGCCTCTAATGCTTTTGCCCCTATTCCCCTTTTCGGAGTATTAACAATTCGGCTGAATCTTACAAGGTCTGAATGATTGTTAATTAAATTCAAATAAGAAGTTAGGTCTTTAATTTCCTTTCTTCCGAAGAATTTAAGTCCGCCAAAAATTTTATAAGGTATTCCATTTTCGATAAAAACCCGCTCAAAACCTGCTGATTGCGCATTCATTCGGTATAAAATAGCATGGTCAGAATATTTTCCGCCGCCTATAACATTCTTTTTTATTTCACTCGCTATATAGAAAATCTCATCTCTGTCATCGCCGAATTTGATTTGAGATATATTCTCTCCGCCTTTTTTATCGGTCCAAAGCTGCTTTCCTTTTCTGCCTTTATTATTGGCTATAATACCATTCGCCGCATTAAGAATAGGCGAAGAGGATCTGTAATTCTGTTCGAGCTTAATCACCGTACAATTATCAAACTCATTCTCAAAATTAAGGATATTCTCAATCGTAGCCCCTCTGAATCCATAAATACTCTGATCGTCATCACCTACTACACAGAGATTTTTATGCTCCTTCGATAAAAGAGAAATTAACTGATATTGCGCTACATTTGTATCCTGATATTCATCTACCATTATGTATTTAAATATATTTCTGTAATAATCCAACACATCGGGAAACTTGCGAAACAGCTTTACCGTAAGGAAGATTATGTCATCAAAATCTAAAGCGTTAGCTGACTTTAAACGGCGCTGATATTCTGCATAAATTTTGTATAGCATCTCCGCATGGAAATTTCCTATTGAATCCTCTAAAAATTCTTCGGGACTCAGCATTTTTTCTTTAATTCCGCTTATTTCTCCGAGAACGCTTTTAGGAACATAAAACTTACTATCTAAATTCAAGGCTTCCAAAGAGTCCTTTATAATCTTGATCGAATCATCGGTATCATATATAGCAAAATCAGAGGTGTATCCCAAAAGATCTATCTTGCGGCGAAGAATTCTTACACAAGCCGAATGGAATGTACTCGCTTGTAAAGTATCTGCTCCCTCATAAACCGAAGATATACGCTCTTTTAATTCCCCTGCCGCTTTATTTGTAAAGGTAATCGCAAGGATATTATAAGGGCGGATAGGATTATAAGCCATAAAAGCTTCTGCTCTATTCAATTCTTCACCCGATATTTTACCATCAGCCGCCGCTTCAATCAAACTTAAATTCTCATCGGAAATTATAGCATTAGCATAATCTCTGTTATAAGCATCACCGAATTTAAGCATATATTTAACGCGGTTTACCAAAACGGTAGTTTTTCCGCTTCCTGCACCCGCCAGAATTAAAACGGGGCCATAGGTCTGAAACACCGCTTTTTTCTGCATATCATTGAGGTTTATAAAATAATTATTTAGATATTTTCTAACAGCTTCTCTATATCTTAATTGCTTTTCATTCATTCTTCTTTGCTCCGCAAAATATTTTCATTTTAGTATAACATAAATTTAAAACTATTGCAAGGAAAAAGCCTGTCCGAAAAAATCTTTCAGACAGGCTTTCTATTATTTATTTAAATAACTAAGTAACTCCTCGGTTTTATCGGTTTTCTCCCAATTAACACCCAAATCTTCTCTTCCCATATGCCCATATGCCGCAAGCGAACGATATATAGGACGGCGAAGGTCTAAGTAATTTATAATTGCAGATGGGCGCAAATCAAACACAGCATTTACAGCTTCTGAAAGCTTGTCCTCAGAAACCTTTCCTGTTCCGAATGTATCAACAAGCACCGATACCGGCTTTGCAACTCCGATAGCATATGCTATCTGAACTTCACATTGTTCAGCTAAACCAGCTGCAACAATATTTTTAGCAACATATCTTGCGGCGTACGCAGCGCTTCTGTCAACCTTTGTCGGGTCCTTTCCTGAAAAGGCACCGCCGCCATGGCGAGAATATCCGCCGTAGGTGTCAACAATAATTTTTCTGCCTGTAAGACCTGTATCCCCGTGAGGTCCTCCGATTACAAATCGGCCCGTAGGATTGATGAAAAATTTGGTATTATCATCAATCAAGGAGGCAGGAACTGTAGGAAGGATTACCTCATTTAAGATATCCTCTCTTATAGTTTCAAGAGAGGTTTCGCTATCATGCTGAGAGGAAACAACTACCGTATCTACTCTTAAAGGCTTACCGTCTTTATATTCAACTGTTACCTGAGTTTTTCCGTCGGGACGGAGATAACCGAGCTTTCCGCTTTTGCGAACTTCGGTCAAACGAAGCGCAAGCTTATGAGAAAGCGAAATAGGAAGAGGCATAAGCTCCTTGGTTTCGTTACAAGCAAAGCCAAACATCATACCCTGATCTCCCGCACCCGTTTCATCAGCGGCGCTTTCAGATCCGTCTTTCACTTCTAAAGCTTTATCAACACCCATAGCAATATCGCCCGACTGCTCATCAATAGCAGTAAGAACAGAGCAGGTATCTGCGTCAAAGCCGAATTTAGCGCGGTCATAACCTATTTCACGAACTACATTTCTTGCAATAGTAGGAATATCGACCCATGCCTTGGTAGATATTTCTCCCATTACCATAACCATTCCTGTTGTTACCGCAGTTTCGCAAGCAACGCGAGCTGTAGGATCCTTTTCAATTATTGCATCTAAAACTGCATCGGAAATCTGATCGCAAATTTTATCGGGATGCCCCTCTGTTACGCTTTCCGATGTGAAAAAACCATTTTTCATTATTAACCCCTCCAAAAAAATAAACGCAAGCGTTCTCCGCAAGCGTTTTTTAATAAAAACTTATCTTTCGGACAAACTGCCGCAGGATTTAGCACCTCACTTAAAAAGCAGGTTGCCGGGCTTCACAGGGCCTGTCCCTCCGCCACTCTTGATAAGATATTCTGTTTTTAAAGCTTTTTAATTATACAACATGTTTCGAGCTATGTCAACTATTTTCTTATTACTTCGAAAACTCCGCCCATATTTAAGAAGAAAAATGTTATAGAGAGTATTATAACTATCAAGGAAACTATTAAAACCGTAATAGTTGTTTTATTAAGCTTATATTTTGCTTCCCCTCTTTTATCTGTAAGACCTATCGTTCTCAATGCATTAACAGCAGGTTTATATATAAGCATAGTAAGTCCTGCATTAAGAAGAGCCTTTGTAAAATTGAAAGGCAGAATAAGCGGCAAAAGCAAGGATTTAACAGCCTCAATATCAACACCCATATAAAAAGGAGTTATTAGAAGATTAGCACCTAGCATTACGGCTGTCATACTAACTACGCTCAAAATAAGTCCCGACACTGCGCTAAGGGTTGTTTTGCGAAATTTATATATAAAAGCGGCAGGTACCGAGAAGGCAACGGTCGATAAAACATTCATAATGAGCCCGTAAACGCCCGTATCGCTGACGGATATGAATTCCAAAAAGGAAACTACTATCGACACTGCAATTCCCGATAAAGGCCCGTAAAGCAACGCGCACACCGTTATTACAGCATCTTTTGCATCAAAGGTTAAAAATGAAACCTTTATTCTGAATACAAAAACAAATATGTAGGCTATAGCGCAAAATAACGATATAACAACCATTTTTTTAATATTAGTATGTTTCATAAATCCTCCAAACTAAAAAGGGGCGCCCGATACAGAGCGCCCCTAATAATCGTTTTTCATCCGGACTATTACCGTCGGTAACGGAATCTAACCGTTTCTGCTGTTCCCAGCTCTTGGACTCGTAGCTAAAATGCTCTTTACCACCGGTGGAGACTTTCACTCCGCCCTGTAAATTATTTAGTTTAAATATTAAGAATAGCAGTTGCGATGCTAAAATAAACAAAAAGCGAAATCGCATCAATAATTGTTGTTATAAAGGGGGATGCCATTACAGCTGGGTCAAACCCTACAGCTTTCGCCAAAAGCGGCAAAGCGCTTCCAACTAACTTTGCGCAAACAACAGTTATAAAAAGAGCTAAGGAAACAACCAATGCCATCATAAATGTAACATCTGAATTTAAAAGCAACATATCAACAAGATATATCTTAATAAAATTCGCTACCGCCAATACCGCACCGCATAAAAAGGACACCTTAAACTCTTTAAAAAGAATCTTAAAAATATCCGAAAGGCTTACATCACCTAAAGCAATAGAGCGAATAACCGTTACCGAAGCCTGACTTCCTGAATTTCCCCCTGTTCCCATAAGCATAGGAATAAAGGCAGTTAAAGCTACTGAAGCTGCTAAGGCAGTCTCAAACGATGTTATTATCATTCCTGTAAAGGTTGCCGAAATCATTAAAAGCAATAACCAAGGTATTCTCTTTAAAAAGGTTTCGAAAACACCTGTTTTCAAATAAGGCTTATCTGTAGGTGTAATAGCTGCCATTTTTTCAGTATCTTCTGTTGCCTCTTCAGAAATAATATCTAAAGCATCATCAATAGTAACAATACCAACAAGACGATTTTCTTTATCAACTATCGGAAGCGCAAGAAAATCATACTTCTCGAAAAGCGATGCTACATATTCTTTATCATCTAATGTTCCCGCAGATATAATGTTTGTTTCCATTATATCCTCTAAAACAACATTACTCTCGGAAAGCATAAGCTGTTTCGCGGTTACTATTCCCTGAAGCTTTCTGTTTCTATCGGTTACATAGCAGGTATAAATAGTTTCCTTATCAATACCTACCATTCGAATACGGCGAAAAGCATCTTCAACGGTTAAATTTTTCTTTAAATCAACATATTCCGTTGTCATAATGCTGCCGGCTGAATCTTTAGGATATTTTAAAAACTCATTAACCGTTTTTCTAATATCCGGTGATGCATTATTAAGTATTCTCTTAACAACATTAGCGGGCATTTCCTCAATCATATCAACGAAATCGTCCATATAAAGCTCGCTAATAACGAATTTAAGCTCAACATCGTTAAAAGAACGAATTAGAAGTTCTTGCAAATCCGAATCCATATTTGCAAAAGCTTCGGCCGCTAACTCTTTTGGCAAAATTCTATAGGTAAGCGGGATTTTTTCTACAGGCAATTCTCCCAAAATAATCGCCACATCGGCAGGATTCATTTCAGAAAGAATTGTTCTGAGCTCGCCGAGTTTTTTCTCGGCAATCAAAGTTTCTATTCTTTCGGTTTCATTCATAAAATTACCTCCTTACAACAAAGAAATCATCATAAGGAAGTAAAACTAAATCTCTATACGCCCTGAAGCAAAAAAGATAATCGCAACAAGGCATATCTACCTCGCGGTTTAGTTTTACTTCGCCCCGATGCGCTCATCTGTTTCACCTCTCTAAAATAAATTTACTTCTATATTTTATGCCATTTATCGCATTATGTCAAGAAAAAACATTGAAATTTAAGACTTATAAATTCTTCTTTACCTTCTTTAAGGCTCCCTTTTCAAGCCTACTTACCTGAGCCTGACTTATTCCTATCTCTTCGGCAACTTCAACCTGAGTTTTTCCCGCAAAAAATCTCAAGGACATAATCTGCTTTTCGCGGTCATTCAGATTCTTTATAGATTCCTTTATTGAAATTTCATCAAGCCAATTTGTATCAGAATTGTTATCACCTACCTGATCAAGAACATATATCGTATCTCCACCGTCCGAAAAAATCGGCTCATATAAAGAAAGCGGCTCAACAATTGCCTCAAGCGCCTGAACTATATCTCCTTTATCACAGCCGCAAAGCTTCGATAATTCTTCCATTGTTGGCTCTCTTTGATATTTATTCATAAATTTTTCTTTTTCAGAAATAGTCTTGTAGGCTATATCCCTTAGCGAACGGCTAACCCTGATAGGATTATTATCTCTTAAATACCTTCTTATCTCTCCTATTATCATCGGTACGGCATAGGTTGAGAAACGAACATTAAGGGTAACATCGAAATTATCAATAGCCTTTATAAGTCCGATGCAACCTATTTGAAAAAGGTCATCAGGATCCTCTCCTCTTCCGGAAAATCTTTGCACTACCGATAAAACAAGCTTTAAATTGCCATTAACGAGCGTTTCTCTTACCGACTTGTTTCCCGCTCTCAGTTCTTTAATTAAGCGGATTTTTTCTTCTTCCTTTAAAACCTTAAGTTTAGAGGTTACTATTCCGCTAATTTCAACCTTATTATACTGCAAAAAAACACCCCATTTATCAATTACTCATAAAGAGTATTGACTAAATGAAGTGTTTTTAATTCAATAATTTGTTTTAAGCAGCAGATGAGGTTTCGTCTTTTGCTTCGCTGCTTTCTTCGTTAGGTTTTGATTCTTCAGCAGGCTTAGATTCATCTGTTGGAGCAGAGCTTTCATCTTTTGACGGCTGCTCGGGAGCGGGGGCGGTGACACATCCTCCGATACATTTCGCAGGAAGCTTCGTGCTATCATAATAACCAACAGCAGTAGAAGCGCAGGAATCACCTGCTAAAAGTCCTGTTTTAGTACAGTATGCCATTTTGATAACCTCTTTGCTAACGGGATAAGCCCCCATCTTAACACCTTTGATTACTTCAGTCATAACTGTTCGCCAAATTCGACAAGGGTTGCTTATCCTATAAACATCTATTTCCTTAGCAATATCATATCCGATCCAAACAGCACCGAGATACTCAGGCGTCATTCCGATAAACCAACGATCATGGTAATCATCTGTCGTACCGGTCTTTCCTGCTACAGGAACTCCCGAAATTGCCGCCATACTAGCAGTTCCATAAGGGCCATAAACTGTTTGCTGTAAAAGGTTGTTTGTTACAACCGCAGTATTAAGGCTAACTACCTGCTCAGAATAAGGATTTTTCTCTAAAAGCAAATTACCTTTGCTGTCATAAACCTTTGTATAGCTATGGGGCTCAATATATACGCCGCCGTTCATTATGGGCAAATATGCCGAAGCCATTTCAAGCGGTGTTACACCGGCTGTAAGAGCACCTAACGACATTGAGGCATCGTTTATATCAGAATATATCTTTCCGCCCCTATTATCTGAAGCAACTAAGTTCAGTCCCAATTTCTGAGTTAAAAAGTCGAAGGCGCTTTGCGCAGAAAACTGTCTGCAAAGCTTCATAGCAACTGTATTGGTTGAACGCTGAACAGCTTCGCAAACGGTCATATTACCCAAATATCCTTTATAAACATTAACGGGATATGCCGTGCTCTTTTTGGGGTCTTCATCATACTTTCCAACTACCGGAGCATCTTCAATAACCGTAGACCAGTTAATAAGTCCCGCTTCTATTAAAGGCATATAAACGGATATAGGCTTCATTGATGAGCCGGGCTGTCTTTGCGAGGAAGTTGCTCTGTTAAGGCCTCTGTTTTGCGTTTTTTCTCCGCGTCCGCCAACAATTCCTTTAATAGCACCCGATTTATCTAAAACAATAAACGCTGATTGCGGAAGGTCCTTCGTGCTACCTACGGTAAATGTTTTGTCATCAAGATATTTCTTTTCAACCGAATCTTGAATTCGGGTATCAACGGTTGTATATATCTGAAGTCCGCCGCTGTTAACAAGCTGCTCGGCTCTTTCATAGGTATATCCCTTTTCTGTCATTAAATCACTTATAACTTCATCAATAACAGTATCTGTAAAATAGCTCTTTATTTCCGAGGTTACAGCCGTATTTAGGCTCTTATCTTTAAATACTACCTCTTCAACAACTGCCGCATCATATTGTTCCATAGTTATATGTCCATTTTCAAGCATTCTATCGAGAACATATTTTCGCTGATTAGCATTATTTTCAGGATTCATATATGGATCATAATAAACAGGCATACTAGTTAAAGCTGCGATAGATGCAGTTTCAGCAACAGTAAGCTCCATAGGCTCTTTTCCAAAATAATAGTATGCTGCTGATTTTATTCCTGCAGTATTGTTACCTAAGCTTATTGTGTTGAGATATGCTTCTATAATTTCATCTTTATAATATCTTTTCTCTAAATTAAGGGCACGAATAATCTCTCGAACCTTTCGAGTCCAATGAACCTCATTATCCATCGTTACATTCTTAATGAGCTGCTGAGTAATGGTAGAACCACCCTGACGGCTCGGTAAAAATGAAAACACCTCATTGAGCGCAGCGCCGAAAGTTCTTTTCCAATCAACTCCGCTATGATTTTCAAAGTTCTGGTCCTCAAGGTCGATAAAAGCATAGCGAACATATTCAGGAATATTTGCAAAATCTACCCACGTTCTGTTTTCAGCGCTGTAAATACGGTCATATTCGGTGGGTTCTTCCTCTGTTCCCGTAAATAAAATTGTTGCATAATTAAGGCTCAAATCTTCTAAATCGATTTCGCCCTCGGCATTTACCTGCCGAGTAACAATAATCATAACAGCAGCAACAGCAACAGAGCCAATAACAACAATTGCCGCTAAAAGACCTGCCACTACCATACCTATCGTTCTGCCAAGGCTTTTCTTTTTAGGGTTAAGCCTTTTCTTTTCTTTTCGCGCTACAGAACGAGCCTTTATTCTATTTATAAGCTTCGTTATAAGCTCTTTCATTTTTTCTGCTCCATTTTTCAGATATACAGCCGCATTCTTTAAAAAGTTTGAGGTACCTTCCTTAAGATTTTCAGATTCTATGTTATCGGAAGTTTTTCCAAATATTTCTAAAGTCTTATTCTGTATTTTTTTCCATAAAACAACAAGTACGCTATAAGCCTTTTTACAAATCGGCATAAGTCTATCTTGTATATTTCCCCATATGCTTTTAAGTTTATGTAAAAATTTCACAGTAATTCCCCCGCTGAATTTCTAAAGGATATTATACACTATCTTTTCCTAAAAATCAATCCCATTAGGCTTTTGCCGCATAATAATCAGCCTTTTTGACAACAATATATTTAAAATATGGAAATGGTTGGTTGATTTATGAAAGACAAAACAAAAGCTATCTTAAAAACTATCGGGCTTATACTTATTGTATGCCTATTGGGAACTATTTTAGTTGTAAACATTATTATAACTACAAAAAATAAACCCTCAACCTCTGGCAGCGAAAGCACTTCTTCCGAAGAAGGAGAAACCGTATATAAGCTTTCTGAATATAACGGAAAACTTGCAGTTTTTCTATTGGGAGATTCCGAGCCCGTAAAAGTTTACGACCTTTTCTTGTCTTCCTTGCCTACTAAAGATGCCGATATGCTGAAAGACGGGATTTTAGTTTACAACAAATCTGACCTTCAGCAGCTTATTGAAGATTATACAAGTTAATTCTCGGTTTCAATTTTAAAATTAGTGCCATCGCAAAACACGGCAATCGTTCCACAAGTATCCGTTCTGTAAACTTCGGCACCAACCGAATTTAATTCCTCAAGTGTTTTATAAGAAGGGTGTCCGTAATTATTGTTGCCAACGGTTATAACAGCATACCGAGGCTTCACTCTTAAAAGAAAGCTCTCGTTTAAATCAGATGCGGCGCCATGGTGCGGATTTTTTATAAGATCTGCCGAAAGATCTGTTGTGCTTTCTAACAATAATTTTTCAGCTCCCTCTTCTATATCTCCGCAAAAAAGAAAACTGCTCGTTTTAAACTTCAGTTTTACAACTGCCGAATAGTCATTAACCGCCGAGTATTCTCCCATAGGCGACAAAATATCAAAATTCATTCCCCCAACCGAGAAGCTTATCCCATTTTTAGCGCTTTTGAAAGAAATATCATTTGCTTTTAAAAGCTCTAAGGTTTCGTTGTAATATACAGTATCTAAATATAACTCATCAGGTATATCGGGCATATAAACGGTATCAACCTTAAAATTTTCCAAAACCTCTTTTGCTCCGCCTATATGGTCAATATGCGGGTGGGTAACTATAAAAGCATTAAGTTTATCTATATTCTTTGAGCGTATAAAAGAAACAACATCGTCGCCTTTATCTATATCTCCCGAATCGATCAAAACTGTGCCATCCGGTCCTTCAATTAAAATCGCATCAGATTGCTCGGTATCAAGAAAATATATTACTATTTCATTCTCTTTCGGCTCCGAAAAATTCTTTGCATCCAAGCCGAAAAGATATAAAACGAACAGCAGTAAAACAGCGGCAGAAATAATAACTATCTGCCGCTTTTTATTTCTTATCATTCGCCGTTTTCTGCATCAGACGAGCGCATACTCATTTCATACCACTGTTGTTTTGTTATAAGAACCTTTCGAGGTTTGCTTCCCTCATATGGACCTACAATCCCTCTTTCTTCAAGCTCATCAACAATGCGCGCCGCTCTGGCATAGCCTAATTTCAGTTTGCGTTGCAAAAGCGAGGTGGATGCCTGACCTGCTTCAACAACAACTTCGATAGCTGCCTCTGTCATATCATCGCCATCTGTTTCATTTTTAGAAGAAGACGAAGATGATTTTTCTTTGGCGGCTTCGCTCTCGATTTTATTTATTATTTCATCATCATAGGTAGCATTTGCCTGATTTTTAATAAACGAAACTACCTTTTCAACCTCTTTATCGCTTACATAACAGCCTTGTATTCTTTCGGGCTTTGCTTTTCCTACAGGGAAGAAAAGCATATCACCGCGGCCGAGAAGTTTCTCTGCTCCGCCCGAATCTAATATAGTTCTTGAGTCAACCTGCGATGATACGGCAAAAGCGATTCTCGATGGTATATTTGCCTTTATAACACCTGTTATAACATCAACTGATGGTCTCTGTGTCGCAATTATCAGATGCATACCTGCCGCACGAGCCATCTGAGCTAAGCGGCATATAGCATCTTCAACCTCATTAGGCGCTGCCATCATAAGGTCGGCTAACTCATCGATAATTATAACTATCTGAGGGAGCGGCTTTAAATCCTCTCTTGTTTTGCAAAGGCGATTATATCCCTTTATATCGCGAACCTCATATTCAGCAAAGGTTTTATATCTTCCGAGCATCTCATTAACAGCCCATGCAAGCGCGCCCGCTGCCTTTCTCGGATCGGTTACAACAGGAACTAAAAGATGCGGTATTCCATTATAAACTCCAAGTTCAACAACCTTTGGGTCTATCATTAAAAGACGAACGTTATCGGGAGAAGATTTATATAAAAGGCTGATAATAATCGAGTTTATGCAAACCGATTTACCTGAGCCTGTCGCACCTGCTATAAGAAGATGCGGCATCGCAGAAATGTCGGCAGTTTTAACAGCGCCGCTTATATCTCTGCCTAAAGACATTGTAACAGGGCTATCAGCTGAGGAAAATTCGCTTGAATCAATAATTTCGCGGATATTAACAACATCTATATTCTTGTTGGGAACTTCTATTCCTACTGCGGCTTTTCCGGGAATAGGTGCTTCAATACGAACTCCTGAAGCTGCAAGCGAAAGGGCAATATCATCGGCAAGGTTTGTAATCTTGCTGATTTTAACTCCTGCCAAGGGCTGAAGTTCATATCTTGTAACCGCAGGACCGCGGCAGATATTGAGAATTTTAACAGCTACACCGAAGTTTTTAAGGGTTTCCAAAAGCTTATCAGCGTTATGCTGAAGTTCATCGGAATAGGATTTTCCCGAATGGTTTAAATTAGAGGTCAAAAGCTGAACAGGTGGAAAAGAGTATCCCGTTCCAACAGTCATTTCTTCTTTCTCTTCGGTTTCGGAAGAAGAGGGAATTTCCATAGGCTCTATAGGCTCCGTGGGCTCTTCTTTGGGCTCTTCGGGAGTATCGTTATTTATATTGCGAGCCTTTTCCAAAAACTCCTCAGCCGATTTTTTAACCTTACGAATAGGCTCCTCTTCTTTCTTCTCAGAAGCTACGGGATGAGAAGGCATAGGATTATAATCGGGGCCTAAATCAACATCTATGTCAAACTTTTTCTCTTTTTCCCTTTCGATCAGTCTTTCTTTATAAGACTCTTCTATCTTTTTATAGGGCTTCGCCGCCGCTTTTCCTATATCAGAAAGGGTAAGCCCCGTTATAATGCAAACAAATACAAAGATTACAAGAAGAATTGTTATCTTCGCTCCGTTAAGGCCGAAAAGCAAAATAAGCGGAACACCGATAAGCGAACCGATAAGTCCGCCGCCTATAAGGTCTATTCCCTGCTGATAGAGATTTTTAACTGCAGTAAAAAAGCCCTCATCAGAAGCAAAGCCTTTGCCGAAAATCTGAATAGCCGCGCAAATCAATGCAGTTAAAACTATCCCTTGCCAAATTTTTGCCTTATAGTTAAAGGATGTTTTTCCTGCCGCGGTAAAAATACTTATCGCTAAAACTATAACAGGTATTAAATAGGCGCAAAAACCAAACATACCAAACATAAAGTTATGTATATGCCGCCAAAGATTTTCGCCCGGAATAAAGCATATACAGGCAAGTAAAATCGAAACAGCAAAAAGAATGATAGCACTGCTTTGTCTTCTTGCCTTGCGTTCCGCTTCCCGCTCTATCTGCCTTTCCTTAGCTTCAACCGATGCTTTAGACGGTCTGCCTCTTTTTTTCCCTGAAGTTTTTTTCGTAGGCATATGCCTTTCCTCCAATTACAAAAACAAATTACTAAACGCTTAATTATTATACACCTTTTAAAGTCCGGTTGTCAAACTTTAGAAATATCAAAAATAAAAAAATAAAAAAGATTAAAAAAAGATTGACAATCGGCTTTAGTTTAAGTATAATAGAAGCGTTGCAAAAAGCACAAGTCAAGGTGCAGATATTTCCTTGGCCTACATTTAGGGGTAT
>JAGBHD010000032.1 GCA_018110785.1 Oscillospiraceae bacterium | reverse complement strand
GTTATCTCCGCCCGTTACAGTATCGGGAGAAAGCTGTACCATTCCGCCCGGCAAAACCGCACCTGGGTAGGTCTTACCTCCGCCGTGTAAGCTCGTCTGCTGTTCATCGCCAACAGTTCCAATCATCGGATCTATATATTTGAAATTATCCATAAAAAGCTCCTACAAAAAATCAAAATCATACCTATATTTTAGTTTAGCAAAGCCTAAAAGTCAATATTTATAAGAGCCTTTCTCCTATCTTTTATAATAAATCGTCAAAATAAATGCACCCCTTTCAAAATTAGGGGTGCAAAATCAATTTAGGGTGAATGAAACAAGAAATCTCAAAGCTTATCCTCAGAAAAACGGAGAATATATATCTGTTGTAACCATTTAGGTTGTGTATTAAGTTCTTCTTTAATCTTGATAAGCGTCCGTTTACCAACTCGCCTATCCAATATTGCAAACATTCTAACCAATGGATTGTTCGAGCATATACTTTCATGTATATCTTGATTGCGATATTCTTCAAGTGCTTTGCAAAACTCATCATCGGTGTATTCTGTGCGACTATTTATTGGGTATTTGTCAAGTAGCGTCCAAAATTCTGCCCAATACTCACTAATACCACTCGGATTTTTATTGTCTGTATATCCGCTACTAATAAAATATGAGTTAACAGTTTCCCAAGAAAAACGCTTGACTAAATTTCCATCAATAGAAATCTCAAAAATATGGCAACCATCCATACCCTTATACGAGGTACATCCATATCTTACTCTTCCTTTTAAAGAGTCTGCCAACATTTCTTGTTCCAAATATTTTCTCATCCCACTCCACGAGCCAAGAATCTTAGTCACAAAATCACCGCCTCGTATACTAAAGTAGTAATTTTTTATTCTTCCTTTTCAAACAGTCCCATAAAGCAAAATCCTAGACCAATTAAAGGCGCAAAAATATAAATAGAGTCTACTATGACAGGTAAATCATAACTTACGTCATATACAACAAAAAAAATTGAAAACAGTATAAGCGCAATTCCAAACAATAGCTTTTTCATTGTAATTTCTCCTTTTTTATTTGGTAGTATTTGAGAGCAGATAATTATTTATCAATTTCTAAATTATAAATTCCATAGCCGTTGTCGTTTTTAACAATTTCTATTTCAATTTCAATCTCTTCACCGCTTACAATGGTATCCATCTTCAAGCTATATGCAGAAGCGTTAACTGTACTATCATAATAAGAAGACGAAAAGCCAGAATATCTATCTATTTAGACCTCTTTATGGGATTATACATTGTTATCCCTTTTATAAAAATTATATCATAATCGGCATTTATAATCAAGCACATTGCGAAGCAAGGCTACCGATTCTTTTGGTTAACAAAGCAAAGCTTTGAGATTAAAGAGCAACCTTTTGTATTAGGGGTGCATTTTACTGAAAGTAAAGGCGAAAATCGCCATTTGCCTTGTTATCAACATCTTCTTTGGTAGTAAATGAAATCATTACCTTTCTATATGCCAATGAATCCAAGAACTTTTGTTTATCTTCTTCTGTGCCGTCTTGAATTGTGATTTTCCCTATCGATAGTTCCTGCTGTGTAAGTTCAAAAGCCTCTTTGGGATAACCAAGAGAAATCAAGTTTCTAATAGTTGTTTCCTGAAGTTCATTACAGAGGCCTGATAATTTTGCAGACTCCAACTCCGCATCAGTTTCAAACAAATACCAGACCACAAGATACTGTGGCTCAATATCAACTGCACCATAGTAGAAATGTTGATATATTTTCGGTGTTCTGTCGGTAAACTCGGAAACAGTTTTTTCAATAGCTTTTTTAATTATACGATTTCTTTTTGAGAACAAACACATAGTAAACATCACCTTTTTATAATTGTAACATAAAAAGAAAATAACCGCAACTTGTATCAAAATTGCGTGGATTCTTTGTTAAGAAAGGTATTTTAAGTCGCAGGCTATCCCTCTTGCGGTGCCCGATAGCGTCTGCAAAGCTGAAGCTTTTTGCCGCTTATCGACCGCGGCGCCAACCCCTGCTCCCTTTCTCTGCCACCGGCAGCGGTCGCAGGGGTTGCCCGCGCCTAATCGGCGCTCGGGCTCAAATTATACTTCTTTTTGCCAAACAAAAAAGCACACCTCTCGGTGTGCTTTTTTGCTTGGCGGAGAAGGAGGGACTTGAACCCTCGCGCCGGTTTCCCGACCTACGCCCTTAGCAGGGGCGCCTCGTCACCACTTGAGTACTTCTCCGTGTAACTTACATTAAAAGCTATTATGTTTTTTCCGCTGAAATAAAATGGCGGAGAGGGTGGGATTCGAACCCACGGTTCGTTGCCGAATCACTGGTTTTCAAGACCAGCTCCTTAAACCACTCGGACACCTCTCCACACCTACGCCGAATATAATAACATAACATAGGCGAAAAGTCAAGATAAAAAACCTATAAATAAATTTTTTCTGTCTTTTCCTGAAACAAACTATTTACCTCATCTTTTAAAGCTTTATTTTCTTCTTTTTCTAAGTTTGGATCAGTTCTTAAAAGCTTAACAGCTGCTTCCGAAGCTTTTTTTACAATTCTCATATCCCCTGCCATATCGGCAATTTTAAAGCTTGGAAGTCCATGCTGCATATTACCGAAAAAGTCGCCGGGGCCACGGGTTTTTAAATCATATTCCGCTATCTTAAAGCCGTCGGAAATATTGCATAGAGCCGAAAGCCTTTCGGTAGCATTCGAGCCTTTTGCATCGGAAAGCAAAATACAATAAGATTTATATTCTCCTCTGCCAACTCTGCCCCTCAGCTGATGCAGCTGAGAAAGCCCGAAACGCTCGGCATTCTCTATCATCATAATATTGGCATTAGGAACATCAACGCCAACCTCAACAACCGTCGTTGAAACAAGCAGCTTTATTTCGCCGTTTTTAAACTGCGACATTATCAAATCCTTCTCTGACGCCTTCATTTTACCATGAAGAACTGCAAAGGGAATATCCTTTACAGGGCTTTTCTTCAAAAGCTCAACATATTCTTCTACTGAGAGAAGTCCCTCTGTCCCCTCTTCTATAAGAGGACACACTATATAGGCATTTCTTCCCTCATCGCAGTTTTTCTTTATAAATCCAAGGGCTCTTTCTCTTATATATGAATCTATTTTTAAGGTTTCAACAGGCTTTCTGCCGCTTGGAATTTCATCTAAAACACTTACATCTAAATCGGAATACATAACAAGCGCCAGCGTTCTCGGAATAGGGGTTGCTGACATAACAAGACAATGAACTCCGCCGCTTTTATTAAGAAGCTCGGAACGCTGAGAAACGCCGAAGCGATGCTGTTCATCGGTTATAACAAGACCAATATTATAAAATTCAACATCCTTTTGAATAACCGCATGAGTACCGATAATGATATCCGCTTCTCCCGAAGAAATAAGCGCCTTTGTTTCTCGTTTTTCTTTAGCGGTTTTACTGCCGTTTAACAAAACAACCGAAATACCAAAGTCTTTGAAAAAACTCTGCATAGTTTTATAATGCTGCGCCGCTAAAATCTCTGTCGGAGCCATTAAAACCGCCTGATATCCGCTTTCTATAACAGAAAGCATCAGCGCTGCCGCAACTAAAGTTTTCCCGCTTCCGACATCTCCTTGTAAAAGGCGGTTCATTAGTATTCCTTTTTTCATATCAGAAAGGGCCTCTTCTACTGCCTTTTTTTGAGCATTTGTAGGCTCAAAAGGTAAAGAATTATAGAAATTTTCAGGCGAAAAATTTGCATTTATTTTAATTTTTGTTAACTTTTTTGCTACATTTTTAAGCTTCAAAAGGCCGAGCTGGAAATAAAAAAGCTCATCGAATACAAGACGGGCTTTTGCCCTTTCAACTTCCATCTCATCTTTCGGAGAATGAATAGTTCTTATAGCATCAGAAAGGCTCAAAAGAGAATTTTCAGTTAAGATGCTTTTTGGCATTGGGTCTATAATCTCTGTTTCTTCTAAAACTGTTTTTATATTTTTCTCAATAACCTTTGAGGAAAGTGAGGAAGAAGCTCGGTAAACAGGCTTTAAAGCTTCTTTTGTATCTTTCGGAAAAACCAAGGGATTGGTAATTTCTGCTCCGTATAGATTTCTTGTTATTCTGCCAAAGAGAATATATTCCTCGCCGTGCTTTAAGCTTTCGGGTGTATAAGGGTTATTAAAATAAACAACCGATATTTTCCCCGTTTCATCAAAGGCGGAAAACTTTATAATTCGCCTGCCGCCTTTTAGTTTTCCGTTTGATACGGAATTTTTATTTATAACAACTCGGACAGAAGCTATATCTCCATGGAAAAGCTCTCTTATCGGAGTTACTTTACCAGGATTTATATAGCTTCTCGGATAATAACGCAAAAGGGCATCGGGCGAATTGATGCCGAGGCGATAATACGCCTCGGCTCTTTTTTCGCCGACACCCTTTATATATCTGATATCCTTATTTTTCAAGGGAAATCCACCCTTTCGGTTTTATTCAACCGACATAATTACATAATAGACAGGCTGACCGCCCGAAACTAAGGTTATCTCCGCCGATTCGGGAAGCTTAGCTTTTACTTCTGCTTCAATCTTTACAGCGTCTTCTTCGGAAACATCCTCGCCATAGAAAATGGTAACAAAGGAGCTGTCCTTCTTATAAAGATCCTTAGCAAGACGTCCCGAAGCCTTTATAAGCTCTTTCTCGGTAAATGCTACCTTGCCGTTTTCAAGGCCTAACATTTCGCCTTTTTTAATTCTGTGTCCATCATAATCGGAATCGCGCGCCGCAAAGGTTATCTGACCTGTTGCAACATTTTCAGCCGCTTTGGACATATCTAAAAGATTTCTATCAACATTTTCCTCTTCGGGATTAAAGGCTAACATAGCCGAAATTCCCTGCGGAATAGTTTTGGTTGGTAAAACACAAACCTTACGGTCGGAAACTAAAGAGATAGTTTGCTCTGCCGCCATAATAATATTCTTATTATTAGGAAGAACAAAAACAACCTTAGCAGGGGTTGCCATTACAGCCTCTAAAATATCCTCTGTACTGGGATTCATTGTCTGACCGCCTGATACGATATGGTTAGCGCCAAGCTCACGGAAAAGATTTTCTATTCCCTCACCCGCTGCAACGGAAACAAAACCATATTCTTCTGTAGGCTCTGCTGCAGAAAGCTTTTTCTTAGGCTGAGCCGTTTTTTGTCCGTTATGCTGCTCGCGCATATTTTCAATCTTCATTTTGGTAAGGCTTCCGAATTTAAGGCCCTCCTGCAAGGCATTTCCGGGGTTGTTAGTATGAACATGGACCTTTATAATATCATCATCGTCAACCACAACTACGCTATCGCCTATTGATTCCAAATATGCTCTAAGAGAAAGCGGATCGGAAGAGTTTTCTTTCATAACGATAAACTCTGTACAATAGGTAAAGGTTATTTCCTCGCCTAAATCAGCAGCAGCCGCGTTATATTCTTCTTCCTCTTCAGAAGCTTCTGTTACAGCTTCTCCTTCTATAACCTCGCCTGTTTCAAAGGTATGCTTCATACCCTCAAATATACAAAGAAGTCCTTTGCCGCCTGCATCGACAACACCTGCTTTTTTAAGAACAGGAAGAATATTCGGCGTATCGTCCAGTGCTTCCTTTGCTTTAGCGCAAATTCCAGCCCAAAGCTTAACCTCATCGGTTTCCTCACTTGCTACTGCATATTCTGCAGCAAGGCGAGCAACTGTTAAAATAGTTCCCTCAGTAGGCTTCATAACTGCCTTATAAGCAGTTTCAACACCGATTTTCAAAGCTTCTGCTATATCGCGCGCATTTGCTTCCTCTTTACCCTTTAGCCCTTTAGAAAAGCCGCGGAATAAAAGAGAAAGTATAACACCTGAGTTACCTCTTGCGCCTCTGAGCAAGGCGGTTGCCGCGGTCGCAGAAACCTCGCTTACTGTAGACGCAGAGCTTCTTTCAAGCTCTTTAGCGGCAGAATCAATTGTCATTGACATATTAGTTCCCGTATCGCCATCGGGTACAGGGAAAACATTAAGACGGTCAACCGCTTGTCTGTTTTTAGAAATATTGTGAGCTCCTGAAATAAAGGCATCTCGCAATAATGCTCCGTTAATCATTTTTATCTCGGTCCCCCTCAGACAATCATGGAATCTACATGAACGGTTACCTTAGCAACCGACATTTCTGTAGCATCCTCTACAACATATTTAACTTTATGAACAATACTCTTTACAATAGCAGAAATATTAACACCATACATTACTGCTATATGAATATTAATATGCAATTTATTATCCACAAACTTTACCCGAACTCCGCGGGCAGGGTCCTTTTTCTTTATGATAGACAAAAAGCCTTGCTTTGCGCCGCTTACCGACATTCCTGCAACACCATAACATTCGCGAACAGCCGCACCGATAAGGTTGGAGAAACATTCTTCTGTTATAACAATATCTCCTTTGTAGCTTTCAATCTTTACCATAACATTTCCTCCCTTCAAAAAAATCCACACTTTCGGATTTTCACCTATACACTTGAAGTATAACATATTTATTTCATTTTGTAAACCTTAAAAAGCAAAAAAGTGCGTACGCTTTTATTTTTGCGTACGCACTCTGTATATTATTCTGCAAAATAGGTTTTTCCCGTATCCTCGCTTAGGACAACCGAAATATCTGTATAATAACCCTGATTTCTGTTTGTTCTGTAAACCTTTAAAGTTACGCTATCTCCGGGGGCATAATCATCAAGTTTTGCATAAAGCTCAGAAATAGTACTGATAGCTTTCCCGTTAAACTCTGTAATTATATCGCCTCTCTGAAGCTTTCCGTAAACATCGCAGGTGGTATCGATAGAATAAACATAAAGTCCTTGAGGTATACCATTAAAGCGAGAAGCCATTTCATTTATTTCCTGAAGCGTAAGACCTAAACGAACTCTTCCTTTAACATATCCGTTTTCGATAATAGATTCGATTATCGGAACTGCATTATTTATCGGGATAGCAAAACCTATTCCCTCATATTGCTCATCGGAAATCTTAGCCGAGTTTATTCCTATAAGCTGACCATACATATTGAAAAGCGCACCGCCCGAGTTTCCGGGGTTTATTGCCGCATCGGTCTGGAGATAGTTCATAGTATAGTTATCAACAGTTATCTGTCTGTCGATACCCGAAATATATCCAACCGTTAAACTATTTTTAAGGTAAAGACCACCCGGATTTCCGATAGCCGCTACCATCTCGCCTACATTAACATCATCACTGTTTCCGAATTTAACATAAGGAAGATCTGTTCTGTTGATTTTTAAAATCGCAATATCGCTTCTATCATCAGAGCCAATAACTTCCGCTTCTATTTCCTCGTCTTCACCCGCTAAAACAATAGACACTGCATCTGCATCACTTATAACATGTGCATTGGTTACGATATATCCATCTGCGCTTATGATAACGCCCGAACCCTGCCCTGTTGCAGAAATATATCCGCTTGCATATTTCAAAACACCTACAACATTCTCAGAAGAAAGGGTATATAAATCCTCAGGAGAATAGCTTCCGTCAGCATTTTCTTCTACGTTTTCAGCACCTGCAGGCTTTTCATACTGAGTAAAATTCACTCCGTTTGACGGAGAAGATGTATTATTCGCTTTATCCGAGCCGATTATATTTCCCGAATCTTTAAAAAGGCCATATCCAACGGTTACAAGCATTGCAAAGATTATAAAACAGCTTACAACGGCAATTATTGTGCCCGGATTTTTCTTAGGCTTTTTCGGCTCATTATATCCATAATACATTGAGCTGTTCCAACCCTTGTCGGGCTCGGGGTTTCTGGGAGGCTCTGATGCCGTTTGTTTTTCCTTTTCTTCAAAGGTTTCATCAAAAGCATTATAGGAAGCCTCTTCCTTTTTGTTTTCGGATTCTAAGTTTTCGTTATTATTAAATTCGTCCATTGGTATTCCCCTTTGTCAAAATACTGTACTAATTATAATCTAATTTTTGGCATTGTGCAATAGAAATTAAAACTCTTCGCCTTTTTTTCACAGAACTTTCAAATCTTCGAAAACAAGTTTATAACCTGCTCTTGGAACAGTTTTGATATATACTAATCCCTCTGAGGCTATCTTTTTTCGCACTCTCGCAATATGAACATCAACCGTTCTCGGATCCCCAACGAAATCAACTCCCCACACCTCATCTAAAAGCTCATTTCGTGAAAATACTCTATCGGGCTCTGAGGACATTGTATATAAAAGTTCTATTTCCTTTTTAGGCATTTTTATATTCTTTCCCGAAATCATACAAGTATATCCCGCAAGACTTACCATAAATTCGCCGTTTGTTACGGTTTTATTCTTTCTTTGTGGGGAATTTCCTTCTATAAGCCGCCTTAAAACTGCCGAAAAACCTTCAGGAGAATTTCCATAAAAAACCTCATCAGCACCAAAGCTATAAGCCTCGCCTATTTTATCCTCAGAGCAAAAAACCAATATGGGCGCTGTTTTTGCGATTCCTCTTTTGTCAATTGTATGCAAAGCTGCTTTCGGAAGCTTTCCTCCATATAATATAAGCGCTAAAACGCTATATGACGAGAGAAAGGATAATGCCTCTTTTATATCGCTTTTTATATAAAAGTCATATTCGGTTTTTTCCAATATACTTTTCGGAAAATCTCCGCGCGCATCAACTATTAAAACTCTGTTCATTTTAATTATCTCTGTTCTTAAATTTTAATTGTCCGTTTTCTTCGTAAAGCTCGATTACGGAATCTTTTTTTACCTCGCCCGAGATAATCTTCTCGCTGAGTACATCTTCAACATCGGAAACTATCTTTCTTCGAAGCGGACGCGCGCCGTAAACAGGATCATATCCGTTTTTAGCAATTAAAGCCGCCGCTTCATCCGTAAATTTAAGAATTATTCCTGCTTTTTCGCTTCTTTTTGATAAATCCGAAAGCATTTTAAATGCAATTTCCTTAATCTCAGCTTCGGTAAGCTTATTGAATACAATAATATCGTCAACACGGTTTAAAAATTCGGGTCTAAAGGTCTTTTTCAATTCTGAAAGAACAGCCTCTTTGCTCGATTCCTCCTTTTCGGAATTAAAGCCTAAAGATGTACGAGTTTCAGTTATAAGTCTTGCGCCTACATTAGAGGTCATTATTATAACAGTATTTTTAAAATCTACTCGCCTTCCCGTTGAATCGGTTAAAATACCATCTTCGAGTATCTGCAAAAGCATATTGAAAACATCGGGATGAGCCTTTTCTATCTCATCAAACAAAACAACCGAATAAGGCTTGCGGCGAATTTTCTCTGTCAGCTGTCCTCCCTCATCGAAGCCTACATACCCTGGAGGAGAGCCTACCATTCTTGAAACGGAATGCTTTTCCATATATTCCGACATATCCAATCGGATAACATCGTTTTCATTCCCGAACAAAGCCTCTGCTAAGGCTTTGCAAAGCTCAGTTTTTCCGACACCTGTAGGTCCTAAAAAGATAAATGAGCCTATAGGTCTTTTAGGGTCTTTAAGTCCTGCTGAGCCGCGGCGAACTGCCTTGGAAACCGCAACAACCGCTTCGTTCTGCCCTTTAACACGATTATGAAGCTCCGTTTCCAAATTCATAAGCCTTGCCATTTCGCTTTCACCGATTTTGCGAACGGGTATTCCCGTAATCGAAGAAACTAAATCAGCTATATCCTCTGCTGAAAGCTCTTTTTTCTCTTTTTTAGAGTTTTCTTTCCATTTGCTTTTAAGGCTTTCCAATTCATCGCTTAAAGCCTTTTCCTCATCGCGAAGCTTTGCCGCGCGTTCAAACTCCTGACTGTTTACAGCCGAAGACTTTTCTTCTAACACCTTGGAAAGTCGCTCCTCGAGCTCTTTAACATCAGGCGGAGCTGTAAATGTTTTGAGCTTTACTCTCGCCGCTGCTTCATCAATCAAGTCTATTGCCTTATCAGGCAAAAATCTATCAGAAATATATCGAACTGAATACTCTACAGCCGCTTTTATAGCCTCATCTGTAATCTTAATGCTATGATGCGCCTCGTATTTATCCCTAAGCCCCTTTAAAATTAAAACAGCATCTTCCTCTGTAGGTTCGCCTACTATTACAGGTTGGAAGCGTCTTTCAAGTGCCGCATCCTTTTCAATATTCTTTCGGTATTCATCTAAAGTTGTAGCGCCGATAAGCTGAATTTCTCCTCTGGATAAAGAGGGCTTTAATATATTCGCCGCGTCAACAGCGCCTTCTGCCGCTCCTGCTCCGACAATATTATGAATTTCATCTATAAATAAAATAACATTCCCTTTTTTCTTAACCTCATCGAGAACATTTTTTATTCTTTCCTCAAAATCGCCGCGGTATTTTGTTCCCGCAAGCATTCCCGTTATATCAAGTGAGAAAATAACCTTGTTTTTTAAGGTTTCGGGAACGTTTCCTCCCGCTATTGCCTGTGCAAGGCCCTCTGCTATAGCGGTTTTTCCAACACCCGGTTCTCCTATTAAGCAAGGATTATTTTTCTGTCGGCGGGAAAGAATCTCCATAACCCTCTCGATTTCCTTTTCTCTTCCTATAACAGGATCTAAAAGCCCTTTTTTAGCCAAAGCGGTTAAATCCTTGCCAAACTTTTCTATTCCCTTTGCTTCGGTTTTGTTTTCATTTATAGAACGAGGTTCAGCCTTTTCTCCTCCTACAGCTGAAACCAAGGCCTTTGCTAATTTTTCGGTATCTGCACCGCTCTCACGTAAAAACTGCGCGGCGTAACTGTCTGATTCACTTAAAAGGGCTAAAAGGATATGCTCCGTTCCCACATAGCTGTGCCCCATCTTTCTTGCCGCTAAGACAGAATATTCAAGTATTCTCTTGCTTCGAGGGGTAAAATCCGATGGGGACAGACTGCTTTTTGCGCCTTTACCTGCCGCCGAAACAATTTTTTCTTCTATATTTTCTAAAGTAATTCCGTTTTCGGAAAGAACGGTAAATGCAACACCGCTGCCTTCTGATAAAAGCCCTGCTAAAATATGCTCGCTACCTATATAGCTATGACCTAACTTTTCAGCTATCTCTATAGCTGAAGATAAAGCGTTATTAGCTTTTTCTGTAAATCCCTCAAAAATAAACATCTGGAATACTCCTTTCCTTATTAATCAAATAGCTTCGAAGCCCGAACGATACTGCTTCTGGCAGCATCCCTTTCCTCGGGCGACATTCCTCTGTTTTCAGTTTTCATTATTTCGCCCGCAGATGTAGAGAACAAAAGCTTTGTCATTTCTGCAGTTTTATCCATATCTATAAGACCGAGTGTTGCGCCTGTTCTTAAAACAGAAAGATGAGAATAAAGCTCCTCTCCCGAAAGAAGTCTGGCATTTTTTAATATTGCAAAGCTTCTGTAAAATTTATCTTCAAAACTCAAATTTCCGTCATATAAAGCCCGTCTTGCATCGCGCTCTCTTTCTGAAATTTGCGAAACAATAGCTGAAAGATTGTTTATTGATGTTTTCTCATCTATTCCCAATGTTATCTGATTTGATATCTGATAAATGCTTCCTACTGCTTTTGTCGACTCTCCAAAAGTACCTCTTATAGTAAGTCCGAGCTTGGAGAGCATTCCCATAAGCTTCCCTGTATCTCCCGTTTCCTCTAATGCCGGCAAATGAAGCATAACCGAAGCGCGAAGTCCTGTTCCTATATTGGTAGGACATTTTGTCAGATAACCTAAGCTTTCCGAAAAAGCATATTCTTTTGTTTCGGAAATTTTATCATCAATAGAATCCGCAAGAGAAAAAGCTTCGTTTAAATTATTGCCTGATAAAAGAACCTGTATTCTTAAATGATCCTCTTCATTTATCATAACACAAAGCGATTCATCAGAGCTTTTAATAATTGCTCCCGAATCTGTTCGAGAAAAAGGAGGACTGATTAAATGCCTTGCAACCATTGAAGCGCGAGTCATATCATCAATCTCACTCATTAAAACAAAATCAAGAGCTAAAGATGAAAGGCTATCTTTGGCTGTATTTATAACATCGTTTGCATTCGGGGAATTTTCGGAAGGAAAGGGATATTTTTTAAAGTTTCTCGCAAGACGAACCCTTGAAGAAATAGCAACATCGCCGTCTTTGCCTGTTTTTTCAAACCATTTATTCATTCCCTTTACCCTCCTTTAAATTTCTTATTTCGTCTCGAAGCGATGCCGCTGTTTCAAAATCTTCTGCCGCGATTGCCTCTCGAAGCTTTTCTTCCTTTTCTTTAATAATATCCACGCTATCTTCTTTTTCCGAAAACTTAGGTTTTTTGCCGATATGTCTTGCCTTTCCATGTATTCTGGTAATCGGAGAAAGCAATTCGCTTTCAAAGACCTTATAGCATTCAGCGCAACCTGCTTCTCCCGAAACTGCTATCTGAGAAGCCGTTCTCCCGCATAGGGGACACTTCTTCTTTGGAGCCTCTGCTGTAGCCGGAGTAAAAACCGAGCTTAAAAGTCCGCTTATACTAACGGGATTTAAAAATCCGTTAAAACTAAGTTCTGAAGCACATAAAGAGCATAAATTCATCTCCTTTGTGTATCCGTTAACAGTTTCTGTTATATGTGCTGTTGCTGTTCTTTTTTTGCAATGTTCGCAAAGCATATGAGTTTCCCTCCTATTTATTATTAAGATATGAAAGCAGCATATTTTTAAATATTGCCGCTCTTACTTTATCTCTTTTATCTATCGGAACTTCTTTTAATGTTATATCACAACAAGCTGCAAAAATAAGCGTTTTTGTGTCAGCAGAGATTTCATCATTGTAGGACAAATTATCTAAAATTATTCTCATGCTGTTTTCTTGGATTTCTTCACCGATAGAATTTATTGTGTGCATTAAAAGCTCTCCGCCTGAAAGGCTGAGCTTTGTAATTGTAATAGAGCCTCCTCCTCCTCGCCGAGACCTTACTATATATCCCTTTTCAGGAGTAAACCGAGAGGTTATAACATAATTTATCTGACTGGGAACACAGCCAACTCTTTCCGCAAATTCATTTCTTTTAAAGGTTGCTATTCCTTCTTCCGATAACGCGGAAAGAATTTCATTCATAATAATATCCGATATATTCAAAGCTTTTCACCCCTTATAACTACAGTTTAAAGTCAAAGTCAGTTAAAGTCAAAGTCAGTTAAAGTCAAAGTAGTCTGCTTTGCACTGATAAATCTCATCAAATCTCCTTTTTTCTCTTATTATCTCTCTTTTTCGTTAGTTGTAACACATTTCTAGTCTTTCACATAAGATATAATGAAAATCTGATAAGGAGGAAATCTCATGGATAACTGCTGCTGGATCATTATTCTTATTCTTCTCTTCTGCGGCTGTGGAAACAACGGATGCATGAACTCTCGTAGCTCCGGCTGCTGCTAAATTGTCTCCCTGAAAAAGCCTCGCTTTAAAAGCGAGGCTTTTTCCTTGACTTTGCTTTCCCTGAATGTTAAAATTCTTTCGAGGTGTCTTTTTATGGGAAAATACAGCGGCATTTTAATCTGCTCGGATATTGATGGAACCTTAACCTATGAAACGGGAAAAATATCCTTAGAAAACTTAGAAGCTATCAACCGCTTTATGAAAGAAGGCGGATTGTTTACCATTTCTTCGGGGCGAACTCCGGGATTTATAAGAAATCTAAATATCCCGATTAATGCTCCCGTTATTTCAACAAACGGCGCATTTGTTTATGATTATGAAAACGAAAAATATCTATCCTCTTCCCCTATGACGAAACCTTACATAAATTTAGCCGATAAAATACGGGGAAAATTTTCCGAAAAACAAATTCGTATTCGCTTTATTTATGAAGACTCTTGGGATCTTTCTTGGCCTGAGTATCCATTGGAATTTTTAAAATCAAGAGCTACCGTTTATAAATTAGCAATCCATACCCAGACAGAAAAGGAAGCTATAGAAATAAGAGATTATGTTAAAAGAATTTCAACCGCTTCGGTCGTTCGCGGATGGGAAACAGGTGTTGAAATAACCGAGCCTGATATTTCAAAGGGCAGCGGACTTATATTTTTAAAAAATTATTTTAAAAATGAAATTAAAACAACTATCGCCGTTGGAAATTTTGAAAACGATGTTCCTATATTAAAAACAGCCGATGTTTCGGTTGTTGTTGATAACGCGCCCGATGATATAAAGAAATATGCCGATAAAATTGCGCCTGCAAATACCGAGCATGCAATAAGGTTTATTATTGACAATTTAGATTTATTTAGCAAGCATTAAATTCAGTCCGTCTGTAAAAAATATTACAGGCGGATTTTTTCCGTCAAAAAATTTGATGAGGAAAGCTTAATGAAAAAAATCATCAAAACTTTAAGCGGATCTGCCTGTGTGTTTTCCTTAATATATTATTTGTTTATCGGATATTTTTATTTCACAATTCCGGAAAATTTCATTTCATACGAAAATGAAGAATTTTCTATAAATCAAATTTCCGTTTTATCTGCAACTTATACTCAAAAAAGTATCAGAGCAGATAATGATTTAAGTGAAACTAAAAAAGTATCGGTAAAGCTCTTGGGAGTTTTCCCTATAAAGGAAGCCACAGTAAACTTGACCGACAGCAAAACTGTTAATGTCGGCGGAACACCCTTTGGAATCAAGTTTTTAACAAAAGGTGTTTTGGTAACCTCCCTTTCCTCCGTAACAACGGAGAAAGGACTTATCTCTCCTGCGGAAAATGCGGGGATAATAGCAGGAGATCTAATTCTTTCAATCGGCGGAAAAGCTGTCTCTAATAACGACGACGTTGTAAGTGCGGTGAATAGTTCCGCAGGTAATCCCCTTGAAATTGAGCTTATCAGAGAAGATAAGAATATGTCCCTTTCCGTTTCTCCCGCTTTAACCTTAGACGGAAGCTATAAAATCGGAATTTGGGTAAAAGACTCAGCGGCAGGAATAGGAACTCTCACCTTTGCCCTGCCCAATCAAAAAATATTCGCAGGGCTCGGCCACCCTATATGCGATAGCGGCTCGGGCGAAATTATGAGCATTCTAAGCGGAGAGATAACCTCTGCCGAAATATTCGGCGTTAATAAAGGTAAGGTTGGCACCCCAGGCGAGCTTAAGGGCAAACTTTCGGGGGCTGATATTGGCTCTCTGAAACTCAACTGCGAATGCGGTGTTTACGGCGAATTGTTCTCTGAAATAAAGGGCGAAGAGATCGAACTCGGCTTTAAGCAAACCATAACACTTGGAGAAGCTCAAATCATTACTACAGTTGATAGTGAAGGTCCGAAGCTTTACAACATTTGTATCGAGAAAATCAATTTAAGTGATGATTCTATGACCAAAAATATGGTAATAAGAATTACCGATCCTAATCTTTTAGATAAAACAGGCGGAATAGTTCAAGGAATGAGCGGCTCCCCTATTATCCAAAATGGGCGCCTTATCGGCGCGGTTACCCATGTATTTGTGAATGACCCCACCCGCGGTTATGGTATTTTCGCTGAAAATATGCTTTCTACTGCCCAATCGGTAAGAGAATTAAAAGAAGCATCATAAAAAAGGAGTTGCATAGAGCAACTCCTTTTTACTTATAAGATCTTAATCAGAAGTTTAAAATAAACTCTCGGACGAAAACTGAACTCCAGGAAAAATATCTGTGGTGTTTACCCTTTCCTATTATAGCGTGGTAATTTTCGTGAATATAATCTCCGTCGTCATATACCCAGTTAAGGATTGTTTCTTTTATCGTTTCGGCGGTTTCAGTAAAGCCATAGTCCTTTAGTCCCTTTGCCGCCATATATGCTATATGAAGATAACAAGCGCCGCGGCAATAATGCTCTGTATCAAAATCGGGGTCGGTAAATGCTACCATAGGCATACAGGGCATAAAGTGTTTCAATGCGATTTCGTTCATCTTCTCTGCCTTATCTTTAGGGGCAAAACCTGCAAAAAGAGGAACAAAACAAGCGGGAGAAAGAACCCTCATAGGTCTTTTCTCTATAAAATTATAATCCACATAGGTTTCTCTCTCATTATCCCACAAAAGAGTATTTATATCCTCTATAAGTCTTACCTTCTTCTCTTCCCATTCTTTATTCGGTAGATTTAGCTCTTTTGCCATCAAAGAAAGGGCTTCGTATGTCATAACCATATAACCGTTAAGGTCGATCGCCCATATATTTTGAGGGTCATTGTCCCAACGGGGATTTTCGTCCCATCCCGATTCGTAGCCGACTAAAACACCATACTCTTCTTTGGTCATTTCGGGGGTTGTTTCTGAGTCATAATGGAAAAGGGGTCCATATTTTCTGTTTTTAATCCAAAATTCTTCATTTTTCTGGAGTTTAGGTTAAACCTCTTTTAAAAATTCAAGGTCTTTACAAGTCTCATAAACGCGCCAAGCGGCATAAGCCATTACAGGAGGTTTGCCGAAACGCTCCTCTATTTTACCCTCTACATTTATAAAGTCGGGAAGCAGACCGTTTTCTTTCTGAAACTGCAAAAAACCTGTTATCTGCTCTTTTGCTATC
>JAGBHD010000031.1 GCA_018110785.1 Oscillospiraceae bacterium | reverse complement strand
TGGCTTTTTAATCACCTGTTCTATGGGTTGTATATTTTATTTTCTGCTTTTATTTTTATTTAAGGTACTTGAAAAAAATAAAAAATTATGTTAAACTCTATATATTAATATAAACGGAGAAATTTTATGAAAGAACTCGAACTTAAATATGGTTGCAACCCTAATCAAAAGCCTGCAAAAATTTTTATGGATGGTGGGGAAGAGCTTCCGATTGAAATTCTTTGCGGCCGCCCAGGATTTATAAACTTTCTTGATGCCTTTAATTCTTGGCAGTTGGTTAAAGAACTTAAAGAGGCATTAGGACTTCCCGCGGTTACTTCTTTTAAGCATGTAAGCCCGACTTCAGCGGCAGTAGGAATTCCGCTTTCCGATAAACTTAAGAAGGCTTGCTTTGTTGATGATATTGAAAATCTCGACGATTCTCCTTTAGCTTGTGCTTATGCAAGAGCAAGAGGAACGGATCGCATGTGCTCATTTGGCGATTGGGTAGCTTTATCCGATGTTTGCGATGTTACAACGGCAAAGCTTATAAAAAGGGAGGTTTCCGATGGAGTTATTGCCCCCGGATATGAGCCCGAAGCTTTGGAAATTCTTAAATCTAAAAGAAACGGAAACTATAATATAGTTAAGATCGATCCTGATTATGTTCCTAAAGAGATTGAACATAAGCACGTTTTTGGAATTACATTCGAGCAGGGAAGAAACAATTTTGAAATTAACCGCGAATTGCTTTCCAATATCGTAACTGAAAATAAAAACCTCCCTGAAAGCGCGATAAGAGATCTTATTATCTCTCTTATTACTCTTAAATACACTCAGTCTAACTCAGTATGCTATGCTGTTGACGGACAGGCAATCGGCGTTGGAGCAGGTCAGCAGTCGAGAATTCATTGTACTCGTCTTGCAGGTACAAAGGCAGATACATGGTTCTTACGCCAGCATGATAAGGTATTAAATCTTCCCTTTAAACCTGAGCTCGGCAGACCTGACAGAGATAATGTTATAGATGGATATATCAATAAAAACGAAGAAGATGTTTGTGCTGAAGGAATTTGGCAGAAATATTTTACAACAAAGCCTGAACCTTTAACCGATGCAGAGATAAAAGAATATTTATCTAAAATAGATGGTGTTGCGCTCGGTTCAGATGCTTTTTTCCCGTTTAGTGATAATATTGAAAGAGCAAAGAAGAGCGGTGTTAAATATATTGCCGAGCCTGGCGGTTCTATTCGCGATGATCTTGTTATAGAATGCGCTAACAAATATGATATGGCAATGGCATTTACAGGAATGCGTTTATTCCATCATTAAGGAGAACTTAGATGAAAATAATGGTTGTCGGTGGCGGTGGCAGAGAGCACGCTATCATTAAAAAAATAAAAGAGAATAAATCGGTAACTGAAATTTTCGCACTTCCCGGAAACGGAGGTATTGCAGCTGATGCAACCTGCATTAACATAGGTGCTAAAGATATCGAGAATATTACCCAATTTGCGGTTACCAATAAGATAGATTATGCTGTTGTAGCCCCTGATGACCCGTTGGTTTTAGGGTGTGTAGATGCCCTTGAGGCTAAAGGAATACCTTGTTTTGGACCCCGCGCTAATGCCGCGATTATTGAAGGCAGCAAGGTGTTTTCTAAGGACTTAATGAAGAAATATGGTATTCCTACAGCAGCTTATGAAATTTTCGATAATGTTGAAGAAGCGCTTTCTTATATAGAAACTGCGCCCATTCCTACTGTTATTAAGGCGGATGGATTAGCTCTCGGAAAAGGTGTTATTATTGCAAATACTTTAGAAGAGGCTAAAGAAGCTATCCTTTCAATAATGAAGGACAAACAGTTTGGCGAAAGCGGAAATAAAATAGTTATCGAAGAATTTTTAACAGGACCTGAGGTTTCAGTTTTATCCTTTACAGACGGAAACACAGTTGTTCCTATGATTTCTT
Source organism: Oscillospiraceae bacterium (assembly GCA_018110785.1). Taxonomy (GTDB): domain Bacteria; phylum Bacillota; class Clostridia; order Oscillospirales; family JAGBHD01; genus RGIG9114. Next base: position 7,688 of record JAGBHD010000031.1, on the reverse strand, counting down.
CTATGGACCATAAACGAGCAGGGGATAATGATACAGGACTTAATACGGGAGGAATGGGAACGATTGCTCCAAACCCTTACTATACAGATAATATAGCAAAGGAGTGTATGGAGAAAATATTCATTCCTACCATTAATGCTATGAATAAAGAAGGACGCACCTTTAAGGGTTGTCTTTATTTCGGGCTTATGCTAACTCCGAACGGACCTCGAGTTATAGAATATAACTGCCGCTTTGGAGACCCCGAAACGCAGGTTGTTCTTCCTCTTTTGGAAAGCGACCTTTTAACAATTATGAAAGCTGTAACAAACGGAACTTTGGCTTCTACGGAGGTTAAATTTAAAGACGAGAATGCTTGCTGTGTTATAATGGCATCAAAAGGTTACCCAACCTCTTACGAAAAAGGTTTTAAGATAGATATTCCTGAAGATGTTTTAGAGAATGTTTATGTTGCAGGAGCAAAATTAAATGAGGGAGATCTTGTAACAGACGGAGGAAGAGTTCTTGGCGTTACAGCAGTTTCTAAAAGTCTTACAGAAGCAATAGATAAATCTTATAAATTAGTGAATGAAATTCATTTTGATAACGCTTATTATCGTAATGATATAGGTGCTAGAGCGATGAAAGCCGCAAAGGAGAATAATTAATGGTTTACAGAGTATTTGTTGAAAAGAAAAAAGAACTTGCAAATGAAGCAAAAGGTCTTTTTAGTGATGCAAAAAACTTGCTCGGAATTTCAGAACTTACTGGTGTTAGAGTAATCAATCGTTACGATGCGGAGAACATTACCAAAGAGCTTTTTGAATATGCAAAAACAACAGTTTTTTCAGAGCCTCAGCTTGATATCGTTTCAGATGAAATTGATCTCAGCGGCGCTGTAGCTTTTGCGGTTGAGTTTTTACCTGGTCAGTTTGATCAGAGAGCAGACTCTGCGGCACAGTGTATTCAGATTATTTCGCGCGGAGATCGTCCTACAATACATACCGCTAAAGTATATGCGCTTTATGGAAATCTTTCTGAAGAAGATGTTGCAGAAATAAAAAAATATGTAATTAACCCTGTTGAATCAAGAGAGGCTAGTTTTGAAAAGCCTGAAACCTTAAAGGCTAATTATACAATTCCTACAGAGGTTGAAACATTAAATGGGTTTAATAAACTTAGTTCTGAAGAACTGAAAAAGTTTGTTGCAGACTATGGATTGGCGATGGATGCTGATGATATTGCTTTTTGTCAGAACTATTTTATAAAAGAGGACAGAGATCCTACAATTACAGAAATTAGAATGATCGATACCTATTGGTCAGACCATTGCCGTCATACAACATTCCAAACTATAATTGACAATGTCAAATTTGAAGATGAACTTTTAGAAAAAGCATATAACGATTATCTTGAAGTTAGAAAAGAACTTGGCAGAACAAAGCCTATTTGCTTGATGGATATTGCAACAATAGCTGTTAAATATCTAAAAAAGCACGGAAAACTCGATAAATTAGACGAGTCGGAAGAAATAAATGCTTGTACTGTTAAGATAGATGTTGATATAGACGGAGTAACCGAACCTTGGTTGTTGCTCTTTAAAAATGAAACCCATAACCATCCTACTGAAATTGAACCTTTCGGCGGTGCGGCAACCTGTATTGGCGGAGCAATCCGCGATCCTCTTTCAGGTCGTTCTTATGTTTATGCAGCTATGCGTGTTACAGGTGCGGCTGATCCGCTAAAGCCTGTTAGCGAAACGATAAAGGGCAAACTTCCTCAGCGCAAGCTTGTTACAACCGCTGCGGCGGGATATTCCTCTTATGGTAATCAGATCGGTCTTGCTACAGGTATGGTAGATGAAATTTATCATCCCGGTTATGCTGCGAAGAGAATGGAGATTGGTGCAGTTATAGCTGCGACTCCCGCAGAAAATGTTCGCCGAGAAGTACCCGCCCCCGGAGATGTTGTTATTCTTCTTGGTGGTAGTACAGGTCGCGATGGTATCGGAGGTGCAACAGGTTCTTCCAAAGCACATAATATGCAATCGGTTGAAACATGCGGTGCTGAAGTTCAAAAAGGTAATGCGCCCGAAGAGAGAAAGCTTCAAAGACTTTTCAGAAATAAAGATGCTTGCAGAATGATTAAGCGCTGTAACGACTTTGGCGCGGGTGGTGTATCTGTTGCTGTAGGAGAACTTGCAGACGGACTTGATATCGATTTGAATGCAGTTCCTAAGAAATATGAAGGACTTGACGGAACGGAGCTTGCAATAAGCGAATCGCAAGAAAGAATGGCTGTTGTTATTGAGAAAGAGAATATTGAAGCCTTTTTAAAGCTTGCAAACGAGGAGAATTTACAGGCTGTTCCGATTGCTGAAGTTAAGGCAGAGCCTAGGCTTGTAATGCGCTGGAATGGCAAAAGAATAGTTGATATAAGCCGCGAATTTTTAAATTCCAACGGTGCAGAGAAGCATATTGATATTGCTCCTGTAAAGCCTAATCTTTCAGAAAAAAATATAGAGGGTAGCTTTACCGAAAACTATAAAAAATTAGCTTCAGATTTAAATGTTTGCTCTAAGCGCGGACTTTCCGAGCGTTTCGACTCTACGATTGGCGCAGGAACAGTTTTAATGCCTTTCGGCGGTAAAAATCAGTTAACTCCCATTCAGAGTATGGTGCATAAAATCTCTGTTGAGAAAAAACATACTGATAGTTGTTCCTTTATGTCCTGGGGATATAATCCTTTTGTAACAGAGCAGAGTCCTTATCACGGAGCTTATTTAGCAGTTATAGAGTCTGTTTGTAAGCTTATTGCAACAGGCGCTGAATTTAAAGATGTATATTTAACATTTCAAGAATATTTTGAGAAGCTCGGCAAAGATTCTAAGCGTTGGGGAAAACCTTTTGCAGCTTTACTTGGTGCCTTTGAAGCTCAGAAAGAACTCGGTATAGGCTCTATAGGAGGCAAAGACTCAATGAGCGGTTCTTTTGAAGATCTCGATGTTCCGCCCACATTAGTTTCTTTTGCAGTTACAACAGGCAAAACAGATGATGTTGTTTCTCCTGAATTCAAAAAAGCAGGGAACAAGGTTATTCTTGTTTCTCCTAAATTCGATGAAAACGGTTTACCTAAAACCCAGTCGCTTATTGAAGTATTTAATAAAGTTACCGAGCTTTTACGCTCAGGCAAAGCAGTATCTGCATATACTCCTACATTAGGAGGAATAGCCGAAGCTATTATGAAAATGGCGTTTGGTAATGGATTAGGATTCTCGTTTGATAGTACTGTAACGCTTGAAAAGCTTTTTGGCCTTTCTTACGCTTCTTTCCTTTTAGAGGTAACAGAAGATGTTGAAGGAGAGGCTATAGGTGTTGTAACTGATAAAGAAGAAATATCTCTCGGAAACGAAAAAATAAACCTTTCAGAGCTTTTGGAAATTTATGAGGATAAACTTGAGAGCGTATATTCTTGTAATATTCCAGACAGAAAAACTCCTATGGAGAACTTCAAATATAACGTTACAGAGAGAAAAGCGCCCGCTATTAAATTCGCTAAACCTAAAGTTTTAATTCCTGCATTCCCCGGAACAAACTGCGAATATGATAGCGCGAAGGCTGTTCGCGATGCGGGTGCGGAGCCTGAAATTATAGTTATAAATAACTTAAGTTCTGATGGAATTAGCAAAAGCGTTGAAAGCTTTGCTGAAAAACTAAAATCAGCTCAAATGGTATTCATCCCCGGCGGTTTCTCTGGCGGAGATGAGCCTGACGGTAGTGCTAAATTTATAACAGCATTCTTTAGAAACGCTGTAGTTAAAGAGGGTGTTACAGACCTTTTGGATAACCGAGACGGACTTATGTGCGGTATATGTAACGGTTTTCAAGCGCTTATTAAATTAGGACTTGTTCCTTACGGCAAGATAATAGATACTGATGAAAATTGTCCTACACTTACATTTAATACTATCGCAAGACATCAGTCGAGAATAGTTAGAACAAAAGTTGCTTCTAATAAATCTCCTTGGCTTGCACTTACCAATGTAGGTGATATCTATAATGTTCCGATTTCTCATGGTGAAGGAAGATTTTTAGCAAGTGAAGAACTCATAAAGAAACTTGCGGAAAACGGTCAGATTGCTACCCAATATGTTGATATGGATGGCAATGCTACCAGCGATGTGCACTTTAATCCTAATGATTCGATGTATGCAATCGAAGGAATAACATCTCCTGATGGCAGAGTATTCGGAAAAATGGGACATAGTGAGCGTATAGGTAAAGGCCTTTACAAGAATGTTGATGGTAATTATAATATCCGCATGTTTGAAGCAGCGGTAAAATATTTCAAATAAAGGAGAGAAGAATTATGGCTTATTATTTTTCGGATGTATCACATACATTTAATGAATATCTTTTAGTACCTGGATATTCTTCGGCGGAATGCATTCCGTCTGCGGTTTCTTTGGAAACTCCGCTTGTAAGATTTAAAAAGGGTGAAAAACCTGATATAACCCTTAAAACACCTTTGGTTTCTGCTATAATGCAGGCTGTTTCAGGCGAGCGTCTTGCTGTAGCATTGGCAAAAGAGGGTGGTGTTTCCTTTATTTATGGTTCTCAGACTATTGAAGACGAAGCTAATATGGTAAGAGCAGTTAAGAAGCACAAGGCAGGCTTTGTTGTTAGTGATTCTAATATTCATCCTGAAGACACCTTAGCTGATGTTTTAGCATTAAAGAACAAGACAGGCCATTCAACTGTCGCAGTAACTGACGATGGTACTTCGGGCGGAAAGCTTCTCGGAATTGTTACAAGTCGTGATTATCGCGTTAGCCGTATGGCTGAGGATATCAAGGTTAAAGATTTTATGACACCCTTAAATCAGCTTATAACGGCTCCTGAGGGAACAACACTTAAAGAAGCAAATGATATTATTTGGGACAACAAGCTTAATTCTCTTCCTATAGTTAATAAAGATGGAAAGCTTTGCTATTTTGTTTTCAGAAAAGACTATGATGAGCATAAGCAGAATCCTTATGAACTTCTTGATAACCAAAAGAGATATGTTGTAGGCGCAGGCATCAATACCCGCGACTATGAAGAAAGAATCCCCGCTTTAATTGAAGCAGGTGCAGATGTTCTTTGCATAGATTCATCCGAAGGTTTTTCAGAATGGCAGAAACGTACCTTAGAATGGGCTCGCGCTAAATACGGAGATACTGTTAAAATTGGAGCAGGAAATGTTGTTGACCGTGAAGGCTTTATGTTCTTAGCAGAGGCGGGAGCAAGCTTTATCAAGGTTGGTATCGGCGGCGGATCTATTTGTATTACCCGTGAAACAAAAGGTATCGGACGCGGACAGGCTACAGCTTTAATTGAAGTTTGCAAAGCCAGAGATGAATATTTTGAGAAGACCGGAATTTATGTTCCTGTTTGCTCTGACGGCGGTATTGTTCATGACCATCATATTACTTTAGCTTTAGCTATGGGTGCCGATTTCATTATGCTCGGTAGATATTTTGCCCGTTTTGATGAAAGCCCTTCCGCAAAGGTTAATATCGGCGGAACATTAATGAAAGAATATTGGGGCGAGGGCTCTAACAGAGCAAGAAACTGGCAGCGCTATGATCTTGGCGGAGCTACAAAGCTTTCCTTTGAAGAAGGCGTTGACTCTTATGTTCCTTATGCAGGTAAGCTTTCTGATAATCTGCAGGTAACTTTAGCTAAGGTTCGCTCTACAATGTGTAACTGCGGTGCACTTACCATTCCTGAGCTTCAGGAAAAAGCAAAACTTACTCTTGTTTCTGAATGCAGTATTGTTGAGGGTGGAGCGCACGATGTTACCCTTCATACAACGAGCAAAGAAGCATAATCGGAGGATATAAAAATGGGTTATAAATCTGATATCGAAATAGCTCAGAGTTGCGAAATGAAACCTATTACCGAAATTGCAAAGATTGCTCATGTGGATGATAAATATCTTGAGCAATACGGCAAATATAAAGCAAAGGTTGATCTCTCGCTTTTAAAAGAGACCGATAGAAAAGACGGTAAACTTATATTAGTAACCGCGATTACTCCTACTCCTGCAGGAGAGGGTAAAACAACAACTACTATCGGCCTTGCTGATGGACTTCGCAGAATAGGCAAGGATGTTACTGTTGCTTTAAGAGAGCCTTCTTTAGGTCCTGTCTTCGGAGTTAAAGGCGGAGCGGCAGGCGGAGGATATGCTCAGGTTGTTCCGATGGAAGACATCAACCTTCATTTTACAGGCGACTTCCACGCAATCGGTGCAGCAAATAATCTTCTCGCCGCTATGCTTGATAACCACATTCAGCAGGGAAATCAGCTTGGTATAGATGTTAAGAAAATCACATGGAAACGTTGTGTCGATATGAACGATCGTCAGCTTCGTTTTGTTGTAGATGGACTTGGCGGAAAGGCAAATGGCGTTCCTCGCGAAGACGGTTTTGACATTACGGTCGCAAGCGAAATAATGGCTGTTTTTTGCTTAGCTAATGGTATTGCAGACTTAAAAGAACGCTTGTCAAAAATAATTGTAGGTTATACCTATGATGATAAGCCTGTAACTGCTGGTGATCTTAAAGCGGTTGGCGCTATGACAGCGCTTTTGAAGGATGCTATAAAGCCTAACTTAGTTCAGACCTTAGAAGGTACTCCCGCTTTTGTTCATGGAGGTCCTTTTGCAAATATCGCTCACGGATGTAATTCTGTAACTGCAACCCGTCTTGCTCTTAAAATGGGCGATTATACTGTTACCGAAGCAGGATTCGGAGCAGATCTCGGCGCTGAAAAATTCTTAGATATTAAGTGTAGAATGGCAGGGCTTACTCCTGATGCAGTTGTTGTTGTTGCAACAGTTAGGGCGCTCAAGATGCATGGTGGAAGAGCTAAAACGGAGCTTGGTACAGAGGATATAGAAGCGCTTGAAAAGGGAATACCTAATCTTTTACGCCATGTTTCAAATATTAAGAATGTTTATAAACTCCCTTGTGTTGTAGCAGTTAATCGTTTCCCGACAGATACCGATAAAGAAATTGATTTTATCATATCAAAATGCAAAGAGCTTGGTGTTAATACTGTTCTTTCTACAGTTTGGGCAGATGGCGGCAAGGGTGGCGAAGCTTTAGCAAAAGAAGTTGTTCGTCTTTGTGAAGAAGAAAAAGGTGATTTCACTTTCTCTTATGATCTTGATGCTACTATCGAGGAAAAAATCGAAGCTGTTGTAAAAAAGGTTTACGGTGGAAACGGCATAACAATTATGCCTAACGCTAAAAAACAGATTGAGCGTTTAACAGAACTCGGATTTGATAAGATTCCCGTTTGTATTGCAAAAACACAGTATAGCTTCTCTGATGATCCGACTAAGCTCGGAGCTCCTGAGGACTTTACTGTTACCGTAAAAAACGTTAAAGTTTCTGCAGGTGCAGGCTTTATAGTTGTTCTGACAGGTGAAATACTTACCATGCCCGGACTTCCGAAAATTCCTTCCGCAGAGCGCATTGACGTTGACGAAAATGGCGTTATAACAGGACTTTTTTAAGATTTATATAAAAAACACCCTTGGTTTGATACTAAGGGTGTTTTTTTGTATAAGAAAACCACGCGATAGTCGCGTGGTTCAAAAGAGGTTAACCGATGAAAAGAATAAAAAACTCCTAATGTGTTATAATGGTAGCGCGACCTGCC
>JAGBHD010000030.1 GCA_018110785.1 Oscillospiraceae bacterium | reverse complement strand
TCCTCTTTATGATACTATATTAAACCTAAATTCGGTATTTTCTTTTTCTAAATCTTGGAACATATCGAAAATTTGTAGCAAGGTACTTTTTAACTCTTCGGAAAGAGAAGCATAACCTCTTACCTCTACTAAAACTTCCCCTTCAAAACGACCATCAAGGCAGTCCCACAATGCATCGAGGTTTTCGCCGTAATATTCGGGAAGCCCACATTTTTCTTTTAAAATAAGGTGGATTTCACCTAAATTGTGGCAACCCTCAAAATCCAAAACAATAGGGTTTTCAGTTATCTCTTTAAAAGAATTGTATTCTTCATTATAACTCATATTTTATCAACCCTCTATTCTCTTAAACCTACATATTAAATCCGTCAGCCTAAGCTGACACCTTAGCCGTTGAGCTTTAGCGAACTATTTACTTGCCGAAGGCAATTTACCCGCCGCAGGCGATTTATCTGCAAAGCAATTTATCAAAAAAGTCGGAGAACCTCTCCGACTTTTTTATTTGCTAAGCTTTTTAGTTTTCTCAAATGCAGCCCGAACAGCGTCCATAACTGCCCCTCTGAAGCCCGAAGCCTCAAGGGAATGAACCCCCTCAATGGTAGTTCCGCCGGGACTGCAAACAGCATCTTTAAGCTCTCCGGGGTGTTTGCCGCTTGTTAAAAGAAGCTCGCCTGCGCCCGAAAGGGTTGCCGCCGCGAATTTCAAAGCCGCTTCTCTCGGAAGTCCACATTCAACCCCCGCATCGGCTAAAGCCTCTCCGAAAAGATAAACGAATGCAGGACCGCAGCCCGAAACTACCGAGCCCGCGTCAATAAGCTTCTCAGGTAATGCCGAAAGCAGACCTGCTCCCGATAAAGCCGCTTCAAACTCGGCTATTTCCGCCGTTTCAACCTCTTCAGAGGCATCGTAAAGTATAACGCCTTTACCGATAGAAACGGGAGTGTTCGGCATAATTCTTATAACAGGAAAGCTTTTATCGGTCATTTCCTTTATTTTTTCTATAGAAACTGCCGCCGCCATCGAAACTAATACAAATCTGTCGGTGCGGCTTTTGAGAGCGGGAAGTATCTCTTCTAAAGCCACCGCCATAACCTGCGGTTTTACACCTAAGAATATAAACTTTGCCTTTTCAGCCACTTCCGCGCTGTCCTCTGTTTTAGCCTTTATCTCTAATGCTAAAGCAGAAGCCTTTGCGCTGTCCTTATCCGAAATCAAAACATTCTCGCCCGACACGGAAGAGCTTACAGCCTTAGCTAAAGCGCCGCCCATATTTCCGGCTCCGATAAATCCAAATAAAGTTTTCATCTTATCTGTCCTTTACCCTTAATTATATATTTGTAGGTATTAAGCTCTCTGAGTCCCATAGGTCCTCTGGCATGAAGCTTCTGGGTAGAAATACCCATCTCACAGCCAAGTCCGAACTCTCCCCCGTCTGTAAAGCGGGTAGAAGCGTTAACATAAACTGCCGCTGAATCAACCCTCTGAGTAAAATACTCAGCCGCCGCAGTATCTTCAGTTATAATGCTTTCGCTGTGGTGAGTAGAATGAGCCGCAATGTGCGCTACAGCCTCTTCTACACCCTCAACTACCTTTAATGCCATTATGTAATCTAAAAATTCCGTATCAAAATCGGCTTCGGTAGCCGCTAAAGCAGGAATATGCTTTAAAACCTCGCTGTCGCCTCTGAATTCAACCTTATTAGAAAGTTTTTCATAAAGCGCCTTTAAAATTTTAGGCGCAATATCCTTATGTATAAGACAAACCTCAGCCGCGTTGCAAACCGAAGGACGGCTTGTTTTAGCGTTTTCTATAATATTCAGCGCCATTTCTATATCCGCGCTTTTATCAACAAAAATGTGGCAAATGCCCGTTCCCGTTTCTATAACAGGAACTGTAGCATTTTCGGTACAGGCTGAAATCAAGCCCTTGCCGCCTCTCGGAATAAGCAGATCAACAAGACCTCTCGCCGTCATAAGCTCATTCGCACTCTCTCTGGTAGTGTCCTCAATTAAAGAGATATAGTTTTCAGAAACCCCTGCATTATTAAGCCCCTTTTTAAGAGCCTTAACAATAGCAAGGCTCGAATTATAAGCCTCTTTTCCGCCGCGAAGAACTGTAACATTTCCGCTTTTAAATCCGAGCGCCGCCGCATCGCTTGTAACATTCGGTCGGCTCTCGTAAATAATAGCAACAACCCCAAAAGGAACAGAGGTCTTTTCAATTAAAAGCCCGTTTTTATGTTCGCAGCTTTCTAAAACCTTATTTACAGGGTCAGATAAAGAGCTAACCTCTAAAATTCCTTTAGCCATTCCCTCTATTCTTTCAGAGGTAAGGCGAAGTCGGTCTATCATAACATCGCTTATTTTGCCTTTTGCCGCATCTATGTCCTTTTCATTTTCCTTTAATATCTCATCAGTACTGTCTATTAAAGACTTAGCCATAGCTTCAAGAGCGCGGTTTTTAATATCTTCCGTCAAAGGAGCCGAAAGAGAAAGGGCTTTCGCATTAACTAAAATTTCCTTAGTTGATACCATTTGTTATTCTCCCTTCGATAAAAACCTTGTTCCGATATCTTTCCCTGAAACTATATCGTAAATCTTCATCGGATCATCGCCGTTCGCAATAACCATATCAGCGCCTGCCTTAGTTGCAATCTTGGCGGCCCTTATCTTGGTTGTCATTCCGCCCGTTCCAAGCCCCGAAGCAGTTCCGCCGCAAAGCATTTCTATTTCTTCGGTTATATTCTCTACCCTATGGATAAGCTTTGCATTTTTATCCTTATGCGGGTCGGCGGTAAAAAGACCGTCGATATCCGAAAGGATAATTAAAAGGTCGGCATTAACGGTTGCCGTAACAATAGCCGCTAAGGTATCGTTGTCCCCTATTTCAATTTCCTCTGTTGCGATAGTATCGTTTTCATTCAAAATCGGGATAACTCCAAGCTCTAAAAGGCGGCGAACAGTATTCTCGAAATTATGCTTTCGCTCTTTGTCCTCAACATCTTCGCCGGTTATAAGTATCTGAGCTACAGTATGGTTATACTCGGAAAAAAGCTTATCATAGGTGTACATAAGCTCGCATTGTCCAACAGCGGCAGCCGCCTGTTTTGTCGGAATATCAGAAGGTCTTGAAGAAAGAGATAACTTCCCCACACCCATTCCGATAGCGCCCGAGGAAACTAAAATTATCTCGTTTCCTGCATTTTTAAGGTCGCTCATAACCTTTGTAAGCTCTTCTAACCTGCGAATATTCAAAAGTCCCGTTTCGTGAGCCAAGGTCGAAGTTCCGAGTTTTATAACTATCCTCATTTTTTAACCCCTTATAATGTTGCGGCAATAACCGCCTTAATAGTATGCATTCTGTTCTCAGCCTCTTTAAAAACTATCGACTGAGCCGATTCAAACACCTCTTCTGTAACCTCCATAGAAGAAAGACCGAACTTTTCTCCGATTTCCTTGCCTATCTCAGTTTCCTTGTTATGAAAAGCAGGTAAACAATGCATAAATACCGCTTTTTCTCCTGCATTTTTCATAATATCAGCTGTTACGGCATAAGGAGAAAGCTCCTTTATTCTCTCTTCCCAAACCTCTTCAGGCTCGCCCATTGAAACCCAAACATCGGTATAAATAACATCTGCTCCCTTTGTAGCTTCCATGGGGTCTTCTATGAAGCGAAGCGTCGCGCCGCTTTTCTTTGCAAGCTCTTCGCATTTTTCAATTAAAGCGCGGTCGGGGAAATATTTTTTCGGCGCGGCGGCTGTAAAATTAAGCCCCATAATAGCGCAGCCTACCATCAAGGAATTTCCCATATTGTATCTCGCATCGCCCATATAAACAAAATTGATACCCTCTAAATGGCCGAAATGCTCTTTAATTGTTAAGAAATCGGCTAAAATCTGAGTAGGGTGGAATTCGTTTGTAAGCCCGTTATAAACGGGAACGCCCGAATATTCAGCTAACTTTTCAACAATCTCTTGTCCGAATCCTCTGTATTCAATAGCATCATAAATCGAGCCCAATACCCTCGCAGTATCAGCAATGCTTTCCTTTTTGCCTATCTGCGAAGCCTTGGGGTCTAAATATGTAACATTCATTCCAAGGTCAAAGGATGCAACCTCAAAGCTGCAACGGGTGCGCGTACTTGTCTTTTCGAAAATAAGCGCTATGTTTTTGCCCTCTTTTTCGCGATGAGGTATCCCCTCTTTTTTCTTGCGCTTGTATTCAGCGGCAAGAGAAATTAAATATTCAATCTCTTCTTTAGAAAAATCTAAAAGCTTTAAAAAGCTCTTTCCTTTTAAATTCATAATTTATCCCTCACAAGCCGAAATTATAATATCCACAGCCTTTTTCAAAAGCTCCATAGGAATATTCAAGGGCGGCAAAAGCCTAACCTTGTTTTTAGCCTTAATAACTAAAACGCCCTTTTCGTGGCACTGCTTTATAACTAAAGAAGCGTCCTTTTCGGTTTCAATTCCGAGCATAAGTCCCATTCCCGAAACCGATTTTATGCCTTTTTTGCCCGAAAGCGCCGAAATAATATAGTCCGACTTTTCTGAAACACTCTTTAAAAGCTCATCATCAAGCCTCTCCATAATGCTTATAGCTCCCGCCGCGGCTATGGGATTGCCGCCAAATGTAGAGCCGTGGTCGCCGAAGGAAAAAACGCTTTCTACCTTCTCAGCAAAAAGGGTTGCCCCTATGGGAAGTCCGCCGCCAAGCCCCTTTGCAGTCGTAACTATATCGGGAGTTATATCATAGTTCATATAACCGTAAAGCTTTCCGCTTCTTCCGTTTCCTATTTGCACCTCGTCGGCTATTAAAAGAATATCCTTTTCTTTGGAGATCTCTGCTATAGCCGATACAAACTGCGGGTTTAGCGGCATAACTCCGCCCTCGCCCTGAACAACCTCAAACATAATAGCGGCTATATCCTCGCCCGAAGCCTTTTGCTTTAAATCCTCGATATCGTTAGCCTTAGCATAAATAAAGCCCTCGGTTAAAGGAAGAAAATCCTTATGGAAAACCTCTTGACCGGTAGCCGCAAGGGTTGTAATAGTTCTGCCGTGGAAGCTGTTTTCAAGGGTTATTATCTTATAGCAGTCCTTGCCCTTTTTTAAAGCGGCATATTTTCTTGCCGCCTTAATAGCGCATTCGTTAGCCTCCGCGCCGGAATTCGAGAAAAACACCTTTTTCATTCCCGTTTTTTCGCATAAAAGCGAAGCTAAACGAGGAGCGGGGTCTGAATAAAATAAATTAGAGGTATGCTGAAGCCGATTTAACTGCTCAGTTACCGCTAAAACCCATTCTTCATCAGCCGTTCCAAAGGTATTAACGGCAATTCCGCTCATTAAATCAATATATTCCTTGCCCTCATTATCATAAAGCAAAGAACCTTTTCCCGAAACCAAATTTATAGGAAAGCGGGCATAAGTGCCCGCTATATATTTGCTGTCAAACTCTTTAGTATTCATTGTTTTTATCCTCAATAACCATCGTTCCTGCGCCCTCATCTGTTAAGGTTTCGATAAGTAGCGAATGAGGAACTCTGCCGTCCATAATAATAACCTTTTTAACACCGCGGCTGATAGCATCTAAGCAGCATTCAACCTTCGGTATCATTCCGCCCGAAATAGTACCGTCATTGAATAGCTCAACCGCCTCTTTCGTATCAATAACGGGGATTAAAGAGCTGGGGTCATCTTTGTCTTTTAAAATTCCCGCAATATCGGTCATGGAAATAAGTCTGTGAGCCTCTAAAGCCCCCGCAATATAAGCGGCGGCAGTATCTGCATTTATGTTGTAAACATTACCCTTGTTATCGCAGCCAACGGTTGAAATGACAGGAATATAGCCCTTGTCCAAAAGGTCTAAAACAGGCTGAACATTAACATTCGTTATCCTACCTACAAAACCAAGCCTTTCGTCTTTAACCTCGGCTTCGATAAGATGAGCGTCCATTCCCGATATTCCCATAGCCTTTCCGCCCTTAACGCCTATTAGGTTTACCAGACTTTTATTAACCTTTCCCGCAAGTACCATCTGAACTATCTCGGCAGTTTCGTGGTCGGTAACTCTGAGTCCGTCAACAAACTCAGCCTCTTTGCCAACCTTTTTAAGCATATCGGTAATTTCGGGGCCGCCGCCGTGAACTAAAACAACGCGAACTCCGATAAGAGAAAGTAAAATAACATCCTCCATAACCTGCTGCTTTAAATCCTCGTTTATCATAGCGTTTCCGCCGTATTTGATAACGATAGTCTTGCCGTAATATTCCTTGATGTAAGGGAGAGCCTGAGTTAAAACCTCAGCTCTCTGCGCATTGGTAATGTCATCAATATACATAAACTAAACTCCTAAGTTCTGTAATCTCCGTTTATTTTAACATAATCATATGTTAAATCGCAACCCCAAGCGGTGGAGGCGTATTTCCCGTCGCCTAAGGATACAATAATTTCAATTTCGTCTTCCAATAAAATCTCTTTTGCCTTTTCTTCCGAAAAGTCTATTCCCGCGCCGCCGCGGCAAACCTCAATCTCGCCCTTTTTGGATTTAAAGGAAACATCAATCTTAGAGGTATCAACATCAGCGCCCGAATAACCTATAGCGCATAAAATTCTTCCCCAGTTAGCATCAGCGCCGAACATAGCCGCCTTTGTAAGGGAGGAGCAGATAACCGATTTAGCGGCAGTCTTCGCAATTTCTAAGGATTTCGCTCCCGAAACCGAGCATTCAAGCAGCTTTGTAGCTCCCTCTCCGTCTGCGGCAATCTTGCGGCAAAGATTAACGGTAACTGTATTTAAAGCCTTCATAAACTCGGAAAATTCCTCGCCCTCAGCGATAATCTCCTCATTTTCAGCCATACCATTCGCCATAACAACAACCATATCGTTAGTTGATGTATCCCCGTCAACGCTTACCATGTTAAAGGTATTCTGAATATCAGAGGATAATGCTTTTTTAAGCATCTCAGAAGAAATAGCGCAGTCGGTAGTTATAAAAACAAGCATAGTTGCCATATTGGGGTGAATCATTCCCGAGCCCTTAGCTATACCGCCGATTTTGCATTCCTTAGAGCCTATCTTAAAGCTGACAGCAACCTCTTTAAGGCGGGTATCGGTAGTCATAATTCCCTCAGCCGCAAAATCAGAGCCATCAGCCGCAAGACCTTCTACCAAAGCGGGGATTCCGTTTTTTATAGGGGTTAAATCCAAGGGCTGACCGATAACACCCGTTGATGCAACAACTATGTCTGAAGGGCTTATTTTAAGCTTTTCTCCTAAAGCCTCGCTCATCTTCTCGGCAATCTCAATGCCGTCAGCGTTGCAGGTGTTAGCGTTTCCGCTGTTGCAGATTATAGCTCTTGCAAAACCGTCGGAAATGTGCTCCTTAGTAACTGTCAAGGGCGCACCCTTTACAAGGTTGGTCGTATAAACTGCGGCAGTATTTGCTCTTTTTTCTGAAACAATAAGAGCTAAATCCCTTTTAGAGCGGTTTTTTCTAATTCCGCAGTGTATTCCGTTAGCTAAAAAACCTTTTGCGGCGCAAACGCCGCCGGAAATTATGTCCATTATATCTCCAATCCTGTGGTCTTCTCCACACCTAAACATATATTCATACACTCTACAGCAGCGCCCGAAGCCCCCTTGCCGAGGTTATCGTATCTTGCTGTAAGTAAAATTCTGTCCTCATTTCCAAAAACAGATATCTCCATGCTATCCTTTCCCGAATAGCTTAAAGCCGATAAAAATCCGCTTTCGTCTGTCGCCTCGTTATAGGAAACAATAGGACCTTTGTATTTCTCTTTATATATAGCCTTTATATCCTCTATCGAAGAGCCTTCTTTAAGCATCTTTTTAAAAACAGGAACCGTAACCTCCATGCCGCTGTAAAAATCGGCAACTATCGGAATGAACAAAGGCTCGGTTTCTATTCCCGTAATAACTTTCATTTCGGGCAAATGCTTATGCTTCTGAGAAATACCGTATTGTCTGGGAGCGCCTAAAAGCTCATCGCGCTCACCGCTTTGATATTCGGCAATCATCTGCTTTCCGCCGCCCGAATAGCCGGTCAAGGAAGTACAGCTTAAAAGCGCATCGGGAGCTAAAATCCCCTTTTCTATCAAAGGATAAACCAAAGCTATAAATCCGCTCGCGTGGCAACCTGGAACTGCAATTCTCTTAGAATTTTTTATCTTCTCATAGAATTTCTCGGAAAGCTCAGGAAACCCATAAGCAAAGTTAGGATTAGTTCTGTGGGCTGTAGAGGTGTCTATAACTATCGTATCGGGGTTATCAATTAAAGAAACCGCCTCTATAGCCGCCGCATCGGGAAGACAAAGAAAAGCAATATCGGCTTTATTTAAAGCCTCTTTTCGAGCCTCTGTATCCTTTCTTTTCTCTTCGGGAAGAGTAATTAAAGAAATATCCGCTCTCTTTTCCAAGCGCTCTCTTATTCTAAGCCCCGTTGTTCCCGCGCTTCCGTCAATAAAAATCTTTTTAAGCATTTAAAAACTCCGTAACAAATTCAATCTGTTTTAAAACCGAGTCTTCGCCTGTTCCTCCTGCCGAAATGCGCTTTTTAACGCAGGAAACAAGCGAAATCTCATCATAAAGGTCGTTATCAAAATAAGGAGAAAACTCTTTGTATTTCTCTATCGGCATTGTTTCTAAAACAAGCCCCTCTTTAATGCAGTAAGCAACAATCTCGCCAACATGCTTATAGGCTGTTCTGAAAGGCATACCTTTTTTAACCAAATAGTCGGCAAGGTCGGTAGCGTTTATAAAACCGCCCGACGCCGCCTTTTCCATATTTTCAGGGATAGTTTTCATAGTTTCTATCATCGGCGCGAAAACCTCAAGGCAAACCTTAACGGTATCTAAAGCGTCGAATATAGCCTCTTTATCCTCCTGCATATCCTTGTTGTATGCAAGGGGAAGTCCCTTTAAAATGGTAAGGATTGTAAATAAATCGCCGTAAACTCTGCCCGTCTTTCCTCTAACAAGCTCCGCCATATCGGGGTTTTTCTTCTGCGGCATGATGCTCGAGCCCGTAGTATAGCTGTCATCAAGCTCTATAAACTTAAATTCCCAGCTTGACCAAAGAATTATTTCCTCCGAAAAACGGGAAAGATGCATCATAACCGTAGATAATGCAGAGAGTAATTCTATAACAAAATCTCTGTCCGAAACACCGTCAATGCTGTTTAAGGTGTATCCGTCAAATCCGAGAGCCTTAGCGGTCATTTCCCTATCGGTGTTATAGGTTGTTCCTGCTAAAGCGCAAGAGCCGAGCGGAGAAAAATTCATCCGCGCGGCAGCGTCTTCAAGCCGTCCGATATCCCGAACAAGCATCATAGCGTAGGCTAAAATGTGATGAGCAAAGGAAATAGGCTGAGCCCTCTGAAGATGGGTGTATCCGGGCATAATAACATCTTTATTTTCTGAAGCCTTGCCGGCTATCGCCTTGATTAAAGCTTTAATCAAAGAAATGATCTCTTCGGTCTCATCTCTTAAATAAAGTCTTATATCCAAAGCAACCTGATCGTTTCTGCTTCTTGCGGTATGAAGCCTCTTGCCAATGTCGCCAATACGAGAAGTAAGCTCTGCTTCAATAAACATATGAATATCTTCGGCATTAAAATCTATTTCCGTTTTACCGCTGTCAATATCAGAAAGTATGTCCCCTAAGGTGTCAATAATCTTGTCGCTGTCGTCTTTGGAAATTATTCCTTTAGCGGCGAGCATAGCCGCGTGCGCCATCGAGCCTTTTATATCCTGACGGTACATTCTTGAATCAATATGAATTGAAGAATTAAAATCGTCAGCTATCTTATCAAGCGCCTTAGAAAATCTTCCTGCCCACATTTTTTCCATACTAAAACCCTACTTTAAATTGTTTTTTGCCTTCATCTTAGCATAAACCTTTGTCGGAAGTCCGTAAAGGTTGATAAAGCCTGCTGATTCAGCCTGATCATAAACATCGTCTTCATCAAAGGTTGCAATCTCAGGATCGTAAAGTGAATAAGGAGATGTAACCCCTGCATTTATCATATTTCCCTTGTAAAGCTTTAAGGTAACATCACCGGTAACGGTCTTCTGGGTTGTTTTAACAAAGGAAAGAATAGCCTCGGTTAAAGGAGTAAACCACTGAGCGTTGTAAACAAGCTCAGCTAACTTCTGAGCAACAAGCGCCTTGTAATGAGCGGTTTCCTTATCAAGACAAATTGTTTCCAAAACCTCATGCGCCTTGTAAAGAATAGCTCCTCCGGGAGTTTCATAAACTCCGCGGCATTTCATACCAACCAAGCGGTTCTCAACGATATCCAAAAGTCCGATTCCGTTTTCTCCGCCGAGCTTGTTTAAGGTAGAAACTAATTCAACAGCGCCCATTTCCTTGCCGTCAACCGCGGTAGGAACGCCCTTCTCGAAATGAATTGTAACATATGTAGGCTTATCGGGAGCCATCTCAGGAGAAACACCCATCTCCAAAAATCCGGGCTTATTATATGTCGGCTCGTTTTTGGGATCCTCAAGGTCTAATCCCTCATGAGATAAGTGCCATATGTTTTTATCCTTAGAATAGTTGGTCTCGCGGTTTATTTTTAAAGGAACATTATGCGCCTCAGCGTAAGCTATCTCCTCCTCGCGGGACTTGATATCCCATTCTCTCCAAGGAGCAATTATCTTCATATCGGGAGCAAAAGCCTTAATAGCAAGTTCAAAACGAACCTGATCGTTTCCTTTACCTGTGCAGCCGTGGCAAATAGCGTCAGCTCCCTCTTTAATTGCTATCTCAGCAATTCTTTTTGCTATAGGCGGACGGGCAAAAGCTGTTCCGAGCATATAGTTTTCATATAAAGCTCCCGCCTGAACGCAGGGAAAAACATAATCCTCTAAAAACTCTTTTGTAAGGTCTTCAACATAAAGCTTGCTTGCTCCTGTTTTAAGCGCCTTTTCTTCAAGTCCCTCTAATTCATCAGCCTGTCCAACATTACCTGAAACTGCGATAATTTCGGGGTTTCCGTAGTTTTCTTTAAGCCACGGAATGATGATAGAAGTATCAAGTCCGCCCGAATATGCAAGAACTACCTTTTTTATACCATTTTTATTCATTTCTAACTCCTCCAAATGCATAATATGCAAATTATTTAATTTCTACGTGAATAATAATAACATATTTTGAATAAATATGCAACAACTATTTATGTTTTTTCAAAATTTTACCTCTTGCACATATCCCGCCGTTTTGAATGTCGTAATTTATACATTTTACCGAATGCGGAATGGTACAAACTAAAAAGAGCATAACCTCTTTTTGAGGTGTAAATTTATGTTAGAGCTTATATCAAATCTTATTACAAAGGTCTTGTTTTTTTCTCTCTATTTCGAAAATCCGGGCTCATTTCCAAAGCCGCTGTCTGCCAAGGAAGAAAAAGAGGCTTTCGAAAGGCTTCGGGAAAGCGGCGATGAAGAGGCAAGAAACAAGCTTATCGAGCATAATCTGAGGCTTGTGGCCCATATCATCAAAAAATATTATTCCGCAGGCGGCGGAGATGAGGATTTAATTTCAATAGGAACAATCGGGCTTATCAAGGCTGTTTCTTCTTTTTCTTATGAAAAGGGCACAAGATTTGCAACCTATGCCTCTAAATGTATCGAAAATGAAATCTTAATGTTTTTCAGAAGCACCAAGAAAACCTCGCAAGACGTTTTTATAAGCGATCCTATTGATACCGATGGCGAGGGCAATACCCTAACCTTAGGGGACATAATATCGGAAGACTTCGATATGATAGATTCTCTCGATTCCCAAATGAAAGCAAAGCGCCTTCGGGGATATATAAAATCCGCCCTCGATGAGAGAGAGCAAAAAATAATCTGCCTTCGTTATGGTCTTTCGGGCAAAGCCGCCTTAACCCAGCTTAAAACCGCAAAGCTTCTCGGCATTTCCCGCTCATATGTTTCGAGAATAGAAAAAAGAGCCTTAGAAAAGCTGCACCGTTGCTTTAAAAAAGATGGTGTAGTATAGTCCTCGTCTTTTCCTCGTCTTTTCTTATCTGCTCTCTTAAAGCCTTTTTAGAGGAAAAACGAAAAGTTTCCCTTAGCTTTTCATAAAGCTTTAAGATAACCCTCTCGCCGTAAATGCTGCCGCTAAAATCTAAAATATAGGTCTCGGCAGTTGCCGTTTTTTCGTTATCTATGGTAGGCCGAAACCCTATATTGGTAATTCCCATATAGCTTTTGTCCCCTATTTCTATAACCGAAGCATAAACCCCGAAAGGCGGCAAGCTTTGCTTTAAAATATCGAGATTGGCTGTCGGCATATCCATTTTTCTGCCTATCTCTTTCCCGTGAACAATCTCTCCCGAGAGAATAAAAATCGGTTTCATAATCTCTCCAATCAGCAACTATGGCACACTTTTAGATAAGTGTGCCATAATGGATATTATAGTGTTTAGGTTTAAAGCTCGCAGCTTCCCGTTGTTCTCGGGAACGGAAGAACATCTCTGATGTTAGACATACCCGTTAAATACATAACACAGCGCTCAAATCCAAGACCAAAGCCTGCGTGGCGGGAAGAGCCGTATTTTCTAAGGTCCAAATAGAAGCCGTAATCCTCTTTTTTAAGACCTAATTCGTCCATTCTCTGGGTTAATTTTTCCAAATCGTCTTCGCGCTGGCTTCCGCCGATAATCTCGCCGATACCGGGAACTAAGCAGTCCATCGCCGCAACAGTCTTGCCGTCGGGATTAAGCTTCATATAGAAAGCCTTAATCTCTTTCGGATAATCGGTAACGAAAACAGGGCGCTTAAAGATTTCTTCGGTTAGATATCTTTCATGCTCAGTCTGCAAATCGCAGCCCCAGCTTACCTTGTAATCAAATTTATCGTTATTCTTCTCAAGTATCTCAATAGCCTCTGTATAGGTAACATGGCCGAAATCAGAAGACATAACAAGATTTAATCTCTCAATAAGTCCTTTATCAATAAACTTGTTGAAAAATTCCATTTCCTTCGGAGCATTCTCTAAAACATATCTGATTATGTATTTAATCATGCTCTCAGCAAGTACCATGTCGTCTTTAAGGTCAGCAAAGGAAATCTCAGGCTCAATCATCCAGAACTCTGCCGCGTGGCGCGCGGTATTGGAATTTTCAGCTCTGAAAGTAGGACCAAAGGTGTAAATATTTTTAAAGCTCTGAGCATAGGTCTCGCCGTTTAACTGTCCCGAAACTGTAAGGTTGGCAGACTTTCCGAAAAAGTCTTTAGAATAATCAATCTCTCCTTTGTCGGTTTTAGGAAGATTATCCATATCAAGGGTTGTAACGCGGAACATCTCGCCCGCTCCCTCGCAGTCGCTCGCGGTTATAATCGGAGTATGAACATAAACAAAGCCACGCTCTTGGAAAAATTTATGAATAGCGTATGCCGCAAGCGAGCGAACGCGGAAAACCGCCTGAAAAGTATTAGTTCTCGCTCTTAAATGAGAAATGCTTCTTAAAAACTCCATCGAATGTCCCTTTTTCTGCAAAGGATAATCGGGAGGACAAGCGCCTTCTACCAAAACTTCTTCAGCCTGAATTTCAAAAGGCTGAGGAGCAGTCGGCGTTGCAATAAGCTTTCCCTTAACCGAAACTGCCGTTCCAACATTAAGTCGTCTTATCTCATCAAAATTATTTATCTTATCGGAATAAACTACCTGAACAGGCTCAAAATAGGTTCCATCGTTAACAACAAGAAAACCAAAGGCCTTGCTATCGCGGTTAGAGCGCACCCAGCCGCCTATCAAAACCTCTTTATCATAAAAGCTTTCTCTGTCTCTGAAAATCTCTCGCAGATTGATATATGCCATTATTCTTCTCCTCGAAATATAGAATAGTATTATTTTACCACAGTTATTTTAAAATTTCCATAGTTTTAGAGTAATTTTTCGCCGTTCTTTTATAAACTTGGGTGTTTTCCAATAAAACCGAAGCTAACCAATCGTTTATGCATTCCCCTTTAATTCTCCAAGCCCAGTTTCCGCCGATAGTAGAGGGGGTATTTATTCTGCCCTCGCTTCCAAGCCCTATAATATCGGGCATCATTAAAATCGCCGTATCGGCTACAGAAGCCAAAGCCGTTTTCATCATAGCCCAATGAATATCCTTTTCAGCATTCATATATTTCATCGCGTATTCAACATCGCTTTTAGGAGCGCTTTTAGCCCAGCCTAAAATAGTATCGTTATCGTGAGTTCCCGTATAAACTACGCAGTTTTTAGGATAATTATGAGGTAAATAGTCGCTCTCTTCTCTCGAATCAAAGGCAAACTGCAAAACCTTCATTCCGGGAAATCCCGTTGCCTTTAGAAGCTTTTTAACGCCCTCTGTTAAAAAGCCTAAATCCTCTGCAATAATAGGAAGCTCCGTGCCGAAATAAGCTTTAAGCTCTTTAAAAAGCTTCATTCCGGGACCTTTCTTCCAAACGCCCTCTTTGGCGCTTTCAGCGCCGCGAGGTATGGTAAAATAAGCCTCAAAAGCTCTGAAATGGTCAATCCTTACAACATCATAAAGCGAAAAAGCATTTTTTAGCCTTCTCTTCCAAAAGCTGTAAGGCTCCTCTTGCTTTTGCATATATCCCCAATCATAAACGGGCATTCCCCAAAGCTGTCCGTCTTCAGAGAAAGCATCGGGCGGAACTCCCGCAACAACCTTTGGCAAAAGGTTTTTATCAAGCTGAAAACATTTCGGCTCCCACCAAACATCTGCGCTGTCGGAAGAAACATATATCGGCATATCCCCGATAATCTTAATCGAATTTTTATTCGCATAAGCCTTCAAATCCGCCCATTGGCGGTAAAAAAGAAACTGAATAAAAGAGTAAAATCCGATTTCCTCTTTAAGCTCTTCAGTCACTCTTTCTATAGCCTTCGGCTCTTTAAAACGAAGCTCTATAGGCCAATCTATAAGAGAAATTCCGCCAAGAAAATCCCTTATAGCCATAAATAAAGAGTAAGGCTGGAGCCATTCTTTTTGCTCTTCCTTAAAGGCGCAAAGCTCCCCTTTTTTATCGGTAAAATTCTCATATGCCTTTCTTAAAACAGCATATCTGTTTTTAGAAAGCGCATCATAATCAACCCTTTCGGAATCACTTCCAAAGAAAATATTTTTATAATCCTTCTCCGTTAAAAGCCCGTCCTCTTTTAAAAGGTCTAAATCTATAAAATAAGGATTTCCCGCCGCACAGGAAAAGGATTGATAGGGCGAATCCCCCAAATCGGTAGGATTTAAGGGCAGTATCTGCCAATAGGTCTGCCCTGCCTTTTTTAAAAAATCAACAAATCTGTAAGCCTCTTTTCCGAATGTTCCTATTCCGTGAGACGAAGGAAGAGAAAAAATCGGCATTAAAATTCCGCTCGAGCGCATCTCAAAACTCCTTAAACAATCAATTATGTTTAGTTTACCACAATATAAGCCTTTTAGCAATTATTTAAATAAAAAAGCCCGTTTTTCAACGGACTTTTTTTATTTTAATGAAGTCTTGTCCCCTCGGGAATATCGTCGTCTAAGAAGATAACTCTGCAGCCGCAGGCATTGTTTGTTGCCGCAAGGAGCATTCCCTCGCTCTCAACACCCGAAAATCTCGCGCTTTTGAGATTTGCTAAAACGATTATCTTCTTTCCAATTAACTCTTCGGGAGCATAATCATTCTTTATGGAAGACACAATAACGCGCTCTTTCAGCCCGTCAAATAAGGTAAGCTTTAAGCAGCTATGGCTCTTTCTGATTTCGCTCGCCTTTAATATCTTGCAAACGCGAAGATCAATTTTATCGAAATCTTCCATAACTATCTCAGGAGCTACTTCCGAAACAGGGTCAGGCTCGCCGTAAACCTTTTCTTTTTTCTCTTCCGTCGGAGCTGATAAAGCCGCTTCCTTTGCTATCTCCTCCTCGGTTTTCGGATAGGAGAAATCCAAAAGGCCCAAGAATCTTTCAGGCTCTATAGCGTATAAGAAAAGATAAAGACGCGGACCTTTTTCCTTGTCAATTAAAAGCTTATAAACATTTTTAAAGAACGTTCCCTGCTGAGCCTTAAGCTCTTTTTCTGAAACCTCTCCCGCTGTTCTTTTCGGTATAGCATAAAGCTCGGTATTAAGCTCATCTAAGGTGTATCCACCCGCCGATAAATATTTATAAAGCTCTGCGATATTAGCCTTTTCGGCTTCGGTTAAAGCATCATAAACCTCAAAATTGCGGGTTTCGCGAAGCTTATTAACATTTTCAGGTGAGCAGTTTTCAAGCCAGTATTTAGCCCTTTCCAATCTGTCGCTGAAATCCTCATATTTATAGGACATTCCGATTTTCGAGAAAACAGTTTCAAGCATCGGAACATTAAAATCAACAATACTTCCGAGCTGAACTAAAAGCGACATAGGAACCTCTCTAACTTCCCTGCCCGAAACTACAGTATTATAAATAATGCTCTCAGTTCTCTCGTCAGCAGTTCCGTCTTTAACAGCCGCATTCATCTTGTCAAACTCGAAATACTGTCTTAAAATTCCGTCATCAAAGCAGAAGTCAAATGCCTTCATAGGCTCTGTTTTGGAATAAAGCCATAAAATAACCTCAGGCTGATAAATCTTAAGAAGCGCGTCGGGTGTTAAATTAAGTCCCGAAGAGCCGCTCATCTTGCCCGTTGTTCCCTTAATTCCGATAAACTCATAGCCTTGGAAAATAGGAGCGGGGAAGCCAAAAATCTTCTCGCAAATCTCTCGGCTTGTGTCATAGCTTCCGTTTAAAGAAGCATGATCCTTTCCGCCGGGCTCGAAATCAACCCCCTCATACATCCATCTCATCGGCCAGTCTATCTTCCATAAAAGCTTAACATTATGATTTTTTCTGAAATCAATATGTCCCGAGTGTCCGCAAGAGCAGGAGTATTCTCCCTCTGTGCAGTCGTCATTAACAGATGTAAGCTTTCCCGTATCCTTGCCGCACTTATCGCAATAAATGTTAACAGGGAAATAAGCATCTCTCTCGCCATCTGCCGCCTCTTGAGTGCGGTGAGAATCGATAATATCAAAAATCTCCTTGCGCTTTTTCAAAGCAAAGATAATATTTTCTTCATATTTTCCGCTGCGATACATCTCAGCCTGATGGCGGTAATCCATCTCTATCCCGAATTTCTTTATAGCCTCTTCGAATTCCTTCTCGAAATAAACGGCATAGCTTTTTTCTTTTCCGAAAGGATCGGGAACATCAACATAAGGCATACCGATATATTTTTCGAAGCCCTCTGCTACCGCCGCAACATTAACAGGCACCTTGCGAAGACGGTCAAATTCGTCCCAAGAGAAAAGAAGCTTTGCTTTTTTACCCTTTTTTCTCAGCGCCTTAACAACAAAATAGCTTGTTGCAATATCGCGGAAATTTCCTATATGAATAGAGCCCGATGGAGATATACCTGCCGCGCAAACATATTCTTCCTTATCGGGATTTCTCTTAATAATCTTTTCTGCTATTTCCTCCGACCAATGCATTTTAACATTCTCCTTAATATTTTTAACCATATTATTATACCTATCTTGTAAAGTTTTGTCAACAGTTGAGCGTAACGGAAATTCCTCTCTCAGAATAGGATAGTTTGACGGAGTTCATTCTCCGCGAAAAAAGAAAAGAAAGGTGCTTATATATGTCCTCGCTATTATCTGTCCCTCTCGGCGAAAGGGCTGTTGTTTTGAAGATATCGACAGAAAAAGAGCTTCTTCGCCGCTTTTATGATATAGGTCTTATCCCCGGCGCTACCGTAACCTGTCTTCACAAAAGCCCCTTTGGCGACCCTTATGCAATTGAGGTTTCGGGAAGCGTTATTGCGGTACGCAAAAAGGATTTAAAAAAGATTTTTATAAAGGAGGCTAAAATAAATTGACTGCCGAAAAAACCATAGCCTTAGCGGGAAACCCGAATGTTGGCAAAAGCACGATTTTCAATGCCCTAACAGGACTTCATCAGCATACAGGCAATTGGCCCGGCAAAACCGTTTCAGGCGCTACGGGCTTTTTTAAAACAAGCAAGGCTATATATACCTTAGTTGATACCCCTGGCACATATTCTCTCAGCGCCAAAAGTCAAGAAGAAGAGGTAACAAGGGATTATATATGCTTTGGAAACTCCGATGCGGTTTTAGTAGTCCTCGATTCTACCGCCATGGCTCGAAACCTAAACCTCGCGCTTCAAATTATCGAAACGGGAAAAAGCGTTATAATATTGGTTAATATGCTTGATGAAGCTTCCCGCCGCGGCATAAAAATAAATTTAAACAAGCTTTCTTCTATCCTCGGTTGTCCCGTTTTGGGTGTATCCGCCAATAAAAAGAAAAGCGTAAAAAAAATCGGAGAGGCGCTCGATAATCTTCCCGCCCCCTCTCCTTTTTCTCTCGACCTCCCCGCCCCCGTCAATAAAGCCTTGGACAGCTTATCCGAAGCTTTGTTTTCCGAAACCAATCGCCGATTTAAAAGCTTAAATCTTCTGTTGGAAGAAAAGGCGTTTATAGATAAAATAAATCCCCCCGATATATTTTTAAAAGAACTTGAAACCCAAAAAAAGCTCCTTTCGGAAGCAGGCTTTTCTCCGAAAGCTTTAAGCGAAAAAATAGCAGAAATAAGAACGCGAAAGGCTTCAGAAATTGCTAAAGAAACGGTAACATATGAAAAAACCTCCGAAGACACACGAAGCCGAAAGCTCGATAGGGTTTTAACGGGCAAATATACCGCCTTTCCTTTTATGCTCGTTTTGTTTTTAATAATCCTCTTTTTAACTATAAGCGGAGCTAACTATCCCTCGGAAATGCTCTCAAAGCTGCTTTTCTCGCTCGAAGTCCCCATAACCTCAGCTTTTAAAGCTATCGGCCTCTCGGAATTTTTAATAGCCCTAATAGTCGACGGCGCTTACAGAACAACCGCTTGGGTAGTATCGGTAATGCTTCCGCCAATGGCTATCTTCTTTCCCCTTTTCACCCTTTTAGAGGATTCAGGGTATCTGCCGAGAGTAGCCTATAACCTCGATAAGCCTTTTCAAAAATGCTCCTCTTGCGGGAAACAAGCGCTAACAATGTGTATGGGACTTGGCTGTAATGCCGCCGCGGTAAACGGTTGCCGAATAATAGATTCTCCGAGAGAGCGGCTTTTAGCAATCCTCACCAATTCCTTTATGCCTTGCAACGGCAGATTTCCTATAATTATAGCGGTAATAACCCTCTTTTTCGCCCCCGCATTTTTAAAAGGCTTTTCTACCATTTGGCAAAGCTTACTTCTCCTCTTGGTGTTAGGCATCGCAGTAGGAATAACCTTTTTAATAAATAAAATCTTATCAAAAACTATCCTGAAAGGCCTATCCTCTTCCTTTATATTGGAGCTTCCGCCCTATAGAAAGCCCCGCCTTATCTCGGTGCTTGTCCGCTCATTTTTAGACAGAACCTTAAAAATACTTATCCGCGCCATAGCCGTTTCTATCCCCGCAGGAATTATAATAAAACTACTTGCAAATCTAACAATCGGCGGCAGAAGTATTCTTTTTTATTTAACCTCAATCTTAAATCCTATCGGCGAAATAATGGGACTCGACGGCATTATCCTTGCCGCCTTTATCTTAGGTCTTCCTGCGGCAGAGATAATTCTTCCTCTAACAATTATGATATATACCGAAGGCGGCAGTATGCCAATGATAGAAGATGTAACATTGATTGGAAATGTTTTAAGGGAAAACGGCTGGACATTTCTTACCGCCCTAAACTTTCTGCTCTTTTCTCTTTTCCATTGGCCCTGCGCTACAACAATTTTAACCATAAAAAAAGAAACAGGAAGCCTAAAATGGACCTTAGCTTCCTGTCTTATTCCCTTATCCGTCGGCTTTATCCTATGCGCTTTTACAAATCTTATATTCTAAACAGAAAAAAGAGCCTGATTTTTCAGACTCTTTTTTCCTTTTCTCTTCCCCCCTCAGCGTAAAGCCGACGGGCGAGGGAAACACGATAACCCATCAAATTCTAAAAATTACCCCTTAACCGATCCTGCTATAATACCCTTAATAATATATTTCTGAGAGGTAAAATAGAAAATAATTATCGGGATAATGCTTAAAACTATAAGCGCCATTATAGCGCCGATATCGGTTTGCCCATAGCTTCCGTTAAGATATTGTATATGAATAGGAATCGTTCTGTATTTTTTTATATCAAGAACCAAATAAGGAAGTAGATAGTCGTTCCATATCCACATTATCTGTAAAATTCCAACCGAAATTAAGGTCGGCTTCATTATTGGTAAAATAACCTCGAAAAAAGTCCTCATCGGACCGCAACCGTCTATTGAAGCCGATTCCTCCATTGACAAGGGAATTGACTTTACAAACCCCACAAACATAAAAACAGCAAGGCCCGCCCCGAAACCGAGATAAATTATAGGAATTGTAAAAGGCGTGTTAAGGCTTAATGAATCCGCCGTTTTGGAAAGGGTGTACATTACCATCTGAAAGGGTACAATCATCGAAAAAATGCAAAGATAATAGAATATTTTGCATATCTTGTTATCAACTCTTACAATAAACCAAGCGCACATCGAGGTACAAATCAGAATTAAAAGAGCAGAAGCAATAGTTATAATAAAGCTATATAAAACCGATTTGTAAAATGGATAGTTTCCGAATGTCATACCCGTTATATAGTTACCTAAACTTATAAAGCTTTCGGCATTCGGGAGCTTAAAAGGCTCTGAGCTTATCGCAGTTCTCCGCTTAAAGGAGTTCATCAAAACTATAAAAATAGGAGAAACATATATAATAGATATAACCGCGAAAAATAAACTGGTCAGATGACTTCTGATTTTTCTCATTGTTGCACCTCTTTTCGCCTTGTAAAATAAAGCTGAGAAAGGGCTATAACCGTTACAATAAGGAAGAATATAACCGCCTTTGCCTGACCTATACCTCTTGTATTGTTGTTTCGGTAAAAGGTGTTGTAAATATTAAGAGCGAGCATTTCGGTTAAATAAACCGTTCTTCCCCCCGCCCCTACCGTTCCGGGCTGTCCTGCCGTAAGACTTAGGTTTTGGTCAAATAGCTTGAAAGAGTTGGTAAGGGTTAAAAATGTGCATATCGTAATAGAGGGCATAACCATAGGAACAGTAACCTTTTTCAGTATCTGCCATTTTCCTGCTCCGTCTATCCTTGCCGCTTCGTATATATCCTCTGGAACGCTCTGAAGCCCTGCAATATAAATTATCATCATATAACCTATCTGCTGCCAACACATTAGTATTATAAGCCCCCAAAAGCCATAGGTCGGGTTTAAAGAAATGCTTGTCCCGTAGCGGGAGAGTATTCCGTCGAAAATAAGCTGCCATATATAGCCTAAAACTATTCCTCCGATTAGGTTCGGCATAAAAAATACCGTTCTGAAAAGGTTTGCACCTCTTATCCCTGAGGTTAAGGCGTAGGCTATCATAAAAGCTATAAGGTTTATAAGAACAACCGAAACCAAAGCGAAAGCTATAGTAAATAAAAAGGAATATAAAAACGAGGGGTCGGAAAAAACCGCCTTGTAGTTTTCTATTCCTATAAAGGTAGCATCAGAGGTAGTTATAAAGCTGCAAAAGGAAAGATATATTCCGCTTATAAAAGGATATAAAAAGCCTATAATGAAAGACAAAGCTGTCGGCAGAAAAAATATCGGAAACCAGCGGCTGAGTAGCCTTTTCATTCTCTTCTCCCCTTTTTATTATCTGTTTGCAGCTGCATATTCCGAAGCCCAACCCTCAACGAATGCTTTTCTAACACTTTCCCAAGAGCCCGAGCCCGCAGCATACTGAGTAAGCGCCGTTCCAACACCGTTTTTCCAAGCATCTGAGGGAATAGTAGAAAAGTTCCATGAAACGCTTATCTTTCCGTCTTCAATATATTCGTTCGCAATATCTACAAGCGGATTATCTGCGCTTTCGGCATTTTTAAAGGGCGAAACAAAGTTCATATCCTCAGCTAAGCTTTCGGTCCCCGTATCCGAGGTTACAACCCAGTTAATAAACTGTAAGGTAGCCTCTATATCTTCGGGCGAAGCATTTTTGTTAACGCACCAATAGTTTTCAGAGCCCGTGCAAAGTCCTTGATTTTCTTCACCTGGGGCACCGATATATATAGGAAGCATTCCGAATTCGGCATCTAAAAGCCCCTCTCCGCTCGCAGGGTCAAATTTGCAGTTAGAATATTCCCATGTTCCGTTTTGATAAAATACTGCTCTGCCCGTTTTGAATTCCGTCTGAGCATCGGTTGCAGTTTTAGTTGCAATAGCAGTCTTTGGAACAGTAGCATTTTCAATATATAAATCCCAAATCTGCTTGTAGTTATCTAAATAGGTTCCTTTAATTGCCGAGGTCGAGGTTATATTCTCATCTTTATATTCATAATAAATCGGCATATTTGCAAGATGAGTCTTAAATCGCCAGTCGGAGGAAGAATCCATTCCCGCCGAGGTAAATGCTCCCGAAACACCGAGAGACTCCTTGTTCGCCTGAATTTCTCTTACAACGGTTGCGAAGCTATCAAATCCGTTTATCTCGTCAACAGATTTAATGGTAGAAAAGGTCGATGCAAAATATTTATTCAAAAGAGTCTTGTTGTAAATAATCCCGTAGGTTTCTATAACATAAGCTATGCCGTAAACCATATTGTTTTCAGTTAAAGCAAAATTCTTGTCTGTAAGCTCTGAATAAACAGCGCTGGAAGATAAATCATAGCAATAGTTCTTCCAGTTCTGCAATCCAACAGGCCCGTTAACCTGAAAAAGTGTCGGCGGGTCGTTCTTTCCTATTTCGGAAGTCAGCGTAGCCTCGTAGTTTCCCTCAGAAGCCGTTAAAACAGTAACCTGTACGCCCGTTTCTTCGGTATATTCCCTCGCTAATTCCTGCCATGCCGCATCCTGTTCAGGCTTGAAATTCAAATAATAAACCGAGCCTGCAGCAGTTTGCTGCTGCCGTCTGCAGGAAGAAAAAATACCAATAGATAATAGCATAACGATAATAAGTGATGTCGTCTTTTTCATAAAAATCCTCCTATATGGAAAAATCATATAAATATTATCGGTTTTATTTGCTTTATTTATTCAATTATTTTCGGTTTATACTTGCTTAAAAAAACAAACTGTTGTATAATAAATAGGTAATTTATCAAAAAAGGAGTTTTAATATGAAGGCTGTTATATCCGTTACAGGAAAGGATACAGTAGGAATTATAGCAAAGGTAAGCGCCATCTGCGCTGAAAGCGGCGCTAATATCGTTGATATCTCGCAAAGTGTTTTAAAGGAATATTTTGCAATGATTATGTTAACAGAGATAGATGAGCTTAAAATCCCTTTTACAGAGTTTGTTGATAAGCTCGCAAATTTAGGAAAAGAAAATGCGCTCGATATCCATACAATGCATGAGGAAATATTCAGCGCAATGCATAAAATTTGAGAGGTAGATAAATGTTAGAAACTTCCGATATCTTAGAAACTATAAATATGATACGCGATGAAAATCTCGATATCCGAACGATAACAATGGGAATTTCTCTTCTCGATTGTGTAAGCGATAGCGAAGATGTTCTTTGTCGCAAAATCTATGATAAAATAACAAAAAAAGCCGAAAACCTCGTTAAAACGGGTTGCGATATCGAAAAAGAGTATGGTATCCCGATAGTTAATAAGCGCGTTTCGGTAACCCCCGTTTCTTTAGTAGGAGGAAACCTTTCCAAAGAAGGCTTTATCCGCGTTGCAGAAACCTTAGATAAAGCCGCTAAGGCTACAGGGATAAACTTTATAGGCGGCTTCTCCGCTTTAGTTCATAAGGGAATAACCCCCGCAGAAGCAAGGCTTATTTCTGCCATTCCCGAAGCTTTAAAAAGAACGGATTATGTCTGCTCCTCTGTTAATGTTGCAACAACAAAAGCAGGTATAAATATGGATGCTATAGCTTTAATGGGCAAAACCATTAAGGAAACCGCATATCTTACAAGAGATAACAATTCAATCGGTTGCGCAAAATTAGTTGTTTTCGCAAATGCCCCCGAGGATAACCCCTTTATGGCAGGCGCTTTCCATGGTGTCGGCGAGCCCGACTGCGTTATAAATGTCGGCGTTTCAGGCCCGGGAGTTGTAAGCTCCGCTATTGCCCGCGCAGGCGATTGCAATCTTTCTGAACTTGCCGAAATAATCAAGAAAACCGCATTTAAAATAACCCGTATGGGGCAATTAGTAGCTTCCCTTGCGGCTGACCGTCTTGGCGCTCCGTTTGGTATCGTTGACCTTTCCTTAGCTCCTACCCCCGCTATTGGCGATTCGGTTGCAAGAATTTTAGAAAATATGGGCCTTGAAATCTGCGGAGGACACGGAACAACCGCCGCTCTTGCCATGCTTAACGATGCAGTTAAAAAAGGCGGAGTTATGGCTTCTTCCCATGTCGGCGGTCTTTCGGGCGCGTTTATCCCCGTTTCTGAGGACGAGGGAATGATAGCCGCAGTTGAAAAAGGCTCTCTTACTCTCGAAAAGCTCGAAGCTATGACAGCCGTTTGCTCAGTAGGCCTTGATATGATTGCCGTTCCGGGAGATACAAGCGAAGAGGTTATCTGCGGAATTATAGCAGATGAAATTTCCATAGGTGTCGCCAATACTAAAACAACTGCCGTCAGAGTTATCCCCGCTTATGGTAAAACCGTCGGCGATAAGGTCGATTTCGGCGGACTTTTAGGCTATGCTCCTATAATGAGCCTCAATACATCTTCCCCCGCAAAATTCATTCACCGCGGCGGCAGAATCCCCGCTCCGATACATAGTTTGAAAAACTAATAAAATAAATCCCGAATACTTCATAATTATCAGGAGATAATTACTTCATATTTTGATTTTTCAAAATACTTCATTAAAAAAGATGTGTGGAAAAAATTCCACACATCTTTTTATTTTATCAAAGATTTTATAACCGAAACAAATTCTTCATCTGAAAACCCCGTTGCAAAGATAAAAAAGCAGGTGTTTTTGTAGGTGAATTCACTGTAAAGATTTCCTCTTTTGCTTTTGGCGATTGCAACCGAAATTCCGTTTATGACTGATTTTTCGGGTATCTTATCATAAAAAACAGGAGTATTTGCAGGAACACCCGCCGTTTCAACAGAAACATTAAGTGACCTTGATATATCGCCATTATCATAGGTTATCTGATTTCTGTCACAATAAAGCTCTCCCTTGCCGCCCTCTCGCCTATATATTCCATAAACCTGTCCCCACTCTTTCAAATCCTCAGGAACTTCGGGGAAAACATTTGTGCCATAGTATTTATTTAGCTCTTCCTTTTCCATTCGGATAAAATCTTCACGAAAACGCGCTACATCCATTCTTCCGTCGGAAACACCCTCCATAGGGCTTATAACAATTTTGTTCGACTCATCAAAATAATCCTGTGTCCCAGGGTACACGGCATCTTCTAAATCAGTCCCCGTAGATTTACTTAAAAGTCCGCTTTCGGCTACATAAAAACCTAAGACAACAGCAACACAAAAACTTCCCGCCGATACCGCCGCCCGTTTTATAACCTTTCTCTTTTTATTGAGCTTTATTTCGTATTCATCTCTGCGCCTAAAAATATCATTCGCCATTTCGCTATAGTTCTTCATAAACAAATCCCTCTTTCTCAAGTTCTTTTTTCATTTTCTGCCTTGCTCTGTAAAGGAGAGTTTCTATATTATGAACGCTCTTTTTCATAACAGCCGCGGCTTCCTTATTTGTAAATTCTTCAAAGTAAACAAGCCATAAAACCTGTCTGTAATCAGGAGAAAGCTTCGAAAGCGCCCTGTGAATAATAATTTTTCTTTCCTCTTTTATATAGCTTTCTTCTAAATCTATCTCATCAGCAATACCGTCGTCAAGATATACCATAGATGCCTTTGAGGAGCGTCTTAGGTAATCAATTGCAACATTTCTTCCTATAGCATAAAGCCATGTTTTAAAGGAGGATTTTCCCCGAAATTTAGGTTTTTTTGTTATTACTTTAAAAAAAGTATCCTCTGTAAGCTCTTCTGCGGTATGAATATTCCCTACGATTCCGTTCAGATATAGAATAAGTCCGTCTTTATAATCCTTAATGAGTTGGACAAATCCGCTGTCGTCGCCATCAAGAAAACGGCGGTAGCTACTTGCACCGTTATCCATTGTCCCTCTCCTTTCTGAAAGTTGTTTTTAACCCTTTCACTTAATTAGACGAATTTATTATAAAAAACCTCACAGTGTGTGGAGATTTATTTTGAAATGTCCACAGTTTTATTCGCCTATCGGCGAGTTATATTACTTCGTAGTGATATTTGGCTTTTGCCAAGTGTTATTTGCTTCGCAAGTTTTACCGTAGGATAAAATAACACTGAAACTTTGTGGTTTCAATATAACTTTTGCCTTTAGGCAAAAATACAACTGCAAACGTTAGTTTGCTATAAAACTTAATCCTATATAAAAAAATTGCTCCCCAAACGGAGAGCAATTTTTAAAGCAAAATGCTTATTTCATCATGCTTGCAACTTCTTCAGCGAAGTTATCCTGCTTCTTCTCAAGGCCTTCGCCCTTCTCAAAGCGAATAAATCCGGTAACATTAACCTTGCCGCCAACTTCTTTAGAGACATCAGCGAGATACTGGCTAACAGTCTTGTCGCCATCCTTAACGAATGCCTGACAAAGAACACAGTTGTTCTCGTAATACTTGCCCATTTTGCCCATAACCATTTTCTCTAAAACCTGATCGGGCTTGTTAGCATGTTTAGGATCGTTTTTAAACTGAGCAATAGTAATCTGCTTCTCGCTCTCTAAAACTTCAGCGGGAACGCTCTCTTTGTCGAGATAAGGAGCATTTAAAGCGGCAATCTGCATTGCAACATCTTTTCCTGCCTCTAAAGCGGTAGCATTTCCCTTTGCAGCGCCCTCAAGTTCCATTTTAACAAGAACGCCGATTCTTCCGCCGCCGTGGGAATAGCCTACAACATCGCCTTCAACTCTCTCGAAACGGCGAATTTTCATATTCTCGCCGATAACAAGAATCTTATCTCTTAAAGCCTCTTCAACTGTCATATCAGAGCCGTTGAGCTTTAATGTCATAAGAGCATCAAGGTCAGCGGGGTTTTCAGAAATAACAGTTTTAGCAATATCGTTAGCAAATGCAATAAAGGTTTCGTTTTTAGCAACGAAGTCTGTTTCAGCATTAACCTCAACGATAGCTGCAACGCCATCCTCTACTTTAACGCATACAACACCTTCTGCTGCAATACGGCCGGATTTTTTAGCAGCCGCTGCAAGGCCTTTCTCTCTGAGAACTTCAATAGCCTTTTCCATATCGCCGTTAGTCTCGGTAAGAGCCTTTTTGCAGTCCATCATACCGCAACCGGTTCTCTCTCTGAGGGTCTGAACGTCTTTTGCTGTGAAAGCCATAAATTCAACCTCCGTTAATTATTCAGCAGCCTCTTCTGTTTTCTTAGCTGCGGTTTTTCTTGTAGTCTTCTTTTTGGGAGCCTCTTCAGCTTCAGCTTCTGTAGCTTCAGCGGGAGCTTCTGCTTTCTTTGCAGGAGCTTTTTTAGCTGCGGGCTTTTTCTTAGGAGCTTCCTCAGCGGGAGCTTCTGCAGCTTCAGCGGGAGCCTCTGTCATAACAGTCTCAACCTCAGCCTCAGTTACCTGCTCGCCCTGACGACCCTCGATTATAGCATCAGCCATAGCGCCTGCGATAAGCTTAACAGCGCGGATAGCGTCATCGTTTCCGGGGATAACGTAGTCAATCTCATCAGGATCGCAGTTTGTATCAACTATAGCAACGATAGGCATACCAAGCTTCTTAGCCTCTGCAACTGCAATTCTTTCCTTCTTGGGGTCAACGATGAACATAGCAGCGGGAATTTTCTTCATTTCTTTAATTCCGCCGAGATATTTTTCGAGCTTCTCAATCTCTAATTTGAGCTTAACAACTTCCTTTTTGGGGAGAAGATCAAAGGTTCCGTCTTCTTCCATTTTACGAAGCTGAGCCAAACGGTTAATTCTTGTTTTAATTGTTTTGAAGTTTGTAAGCATACCGCCGAGCCAACGAGCATTTACATAATGAGCGCCTGCGCGGATAGCTTCCTCTTTAATCGACTCGCCTGCCTGCTTCTTTGTTCCAACGAAGAGCAATTCTCCGCCGTCAGCAGAAAGGTTACGAACGAACTCATAAGCTTCATCTAAGCACTTAGAGGTCTTCTGAAGGTCGATAATGTAGATTCCGTTTCTTTCTGTGAAAATGTAACGAGCCATTTTCGGGTTCCATCTTCTGGTCTGGTGTCCGAAATGAACGCCTGCTTCCAAAAGCTGTTTCATTGATATTACTGCCATAGTAATATTCCTCCTTTTAATTTTTCCTCCGCCGAGATTATCCCGTTAAAAGCCGAAACCGACTCAGGAGCGGGGCTCTTTAGCGGCGTGTGTTTTGTTGCTTAGCAACCATATTAATATACCATACTGTTTTACCTTTTGCAAGTGTTTTTTGGTATTTTTTCACTCAAAAGATTAAAAATGCGGGTAAATTTACCCGCATTTTTAAATAACGAAATAATAAAATACCGCCAAAATCTCTCTGACCAAATATATAGGCTCGATTTTCAAATTAATCGAAGTGCTTAAAGCATAAGAATTAATGCCGAGCTCATCGCAGAAAAGCGATGCGCGATATTGATGATAAGGGTCGGTACAGATTAGAAAATTTTCCGAAACAGAATAGGTTTTGGCTAAAAGCAAGGAATAGGAAAGATTCTCTCCCGTGCTGGTGGAAGCCTCTTCCGTTATTATTCTTTTCTCATCTATTCCCTTTTCAATAAGATATTTTTTGGAAACCGAAGCCTCGCTGTGTGTTTCGTCTGCCCCTTTGCCGCCTGTTACAATACTGGAAACCTCGGGGTTTTCTTTTAAAAACTCAGCCGCCGTATCAAGGCGCGTTTTTAAAACTCCGCCGGGTTTATCTCCGAAAGTCCTCGCCCCTAAAACTATTAAGGTGCAGTCTTCATTTAAGGGAAGCGGCTCGGGAGTCGAATAGATTATTGCAGCCCCCGCGGCTATAATTATCAAGGCAACTAATAATAAGCCCGATAAAATCCGTCTTGAAATTTCAGCCCATTTCTTTTTTACTCGATAAAGAAAAAGGAAATTCAAAGCTATGTCAAAGCCTAAAAGAAAGATAGCCCATATTCCAACATTATTATAGGATATTCCCTTAGGCCAAACCGCATAAGCCATTAAAAACAAGCCCAAAAAACCTAAAATAATATTTAATATTTTTTTAGTTTTGCCCATTCGCATATTTTACAATTCCTTTAACGAGTTCTTTTGCTAAAGCAGTCTGCATTTCAGCGCTGTTTAAAGCTAAGCATTCCTTCTGATTG
This sequence comes from Oscillospiraceae bacterium, assembly GCA_018110785.1. Lineage (GTDB taxonomy): Bacteria > Bacillota > Clostridia > Oscillospirales > JAGBHD01 > RGIG9114. Next base: position 33,529 of record JAGBHD010000030.1, on the reverse strand, counting down.
CTTATAAAGCCGGTTTCTAAAAGTACGGTAGGCGCTGTCGGATACATTGTATCCGAAATCCAGCTAAAATATATTCCGCGGTCAAGTCCCGCTTTATAGTCGCCCCCGTAAAGGGTGTTCTGATAAAAGGCTTTCATAGCTTCTCTCATATATTCTCCTAATTTATAAGAGAACGGACTGTAATGCCAAACCTCATATCCTGCCGAAGAAGCAACAGTAGAGCTGTTCTGATGAATAACTATATGAACCTGTGCCCCCGCGGCGGTTGCTTGATTTGAGCGCCCTCTGTAATCGGGAAGATTAGAGGTTACCTTATCGCATATAACAACCGTTGCCCCCGCCTTTTCAAGCTCTGCTTTAAGCTTAGAAACTATAGCAGTATTGATATCTCTTTCATAGTAAACCTTATCGTGAGTACCGATAGCGCCGGGGTCCCCGCCGCCGTGTCCGGGAGAAATAGCGATAACCGAGCCTGTAAGGTCGCCGCCGTATTCATTGGAAGAAGCCGAAACCTTTAAGGGCAGGTTAAATTTAATTGTTAAATTGCCATTATCGTCATATGAAGTAACATAACCCGTATAGCAAAGACTATTCTTTAAGCTTAAAACAAGCTTTACAACCTCTTCGCCATTCTCCATTCCCTTCTCCCACACATAAGAGCTGAAAAGCGAATTTTCGGGGAGGGTAAACTCTGCGGGAATATCCGTATAATTAAAGGTTATTGTTAGCTTATTTGGAGAGAAGGATGTTATCTTAAAGTCCTGATAGTTGTCCTTCCTATAGGAAATAGAATTCGCTTGAATGTTAAAAGGAACATTCCAGTTCATCGAGAATTTAAAGGTTAAATATGTGTTTTCAACCGAAGCCGAAGCCGAGTTTATTCGGTTCATTCCCATATCCTTTAAAGGAATATAGGTAATATCCTTAGTCTGATATCGTTTTCCCGCCTTGGTCTTTATAAATTTATAAACATCTGAGCCGTCTTTTATAACAAACTCATCTCCAACGGTATAATCAATAGTTCCCGCGGGTAAAAATGTCTGGTCGGGACAAGGGAAATAATAGGTAGAATCTCCGCTATAGGTAAAGGGAAGATTTGTATTTGTAACCTTTAAAAGCCCCGTTACATTTTCAACCGAAATCTTATTAACCGTTACATAAGAGCCGTATTTACTGCCCGACATTCCCGAAAAATAAGCATAATAGTAAATCTGACCTAAGCTTTGAGCTTCTGTAGTAGCCTCGGGGAGCTTATAGCTTCCGTGGAAGGTGCAGTAAAGCGAGTTAGCCTCAGAAGAAGCTAAGTCGGGCTTTAATGTAATCTTCGTTCCGTTAATAGTTGCAGTAACCGTAGCTTCCCTATAGGCTACCGCGCTTAAAGAAAGTACCGTTCCGCCATCTAAATTAAGGGATTCAAGCGGCGAAACACTTGTTAAAACATTTATCGTTCTTGTTATTGTGTAGGTTATTGTTTTGCCCTTATGGCTAAAGGATATTCTGTTAGTTCCGACCTTTAAATTAACATACATCGCAAAGTCGCCGTTTTCATTTCTTGCGGCGGGCGAGCCGTTAATTAAAACCTCATAGTTTTTATCGGTAGTACCTCTGAAAAGAATTGTGCTCTCGTTGGTAGAAAATGTTCTCGCGGTAGGCTGAATCATCGTAAGCTCTTTTAAGATAGATTCAGCATCAAGGTCCTCGTTCATATATTTAACTAAAGAGGCGGTCGTAGTTTTGTTTTTAATTAAAGCATCGCCGTCGTTTAAAACAAAGCCGCTGTAATCCTCGTATTTGGTAGATTCTATAACCTGCTTCACAATTTCAACGGGGTTGCTCCAGCCTGCTTCTCCGCTTGCAAGCTTCTCGTTATGCAAAAGGGTGTAAAACTCGGTTTTCTTATCCTTAACAAGGCCTGTCCAGTATTTCAAAAAGCCCGTATAAGAAACGGTTGAATTAGAAATCGCAAAGGGCGCATCTGTAATAACGAGGTCAAGCTCGGTTTCCTCAAGCAGCGCTTCAATATCAAAAAAACCGTCTGCTAATGCCTCAAAGCTATAAGAGCCGCCTATATCCGCGTTTTTGCGAACGGGATCCGCTAAAACTCCAACAGCAACCGTAGGCGAAACCTCTTTTACAGCCTTATATAAAGAGCCGAGTCGGGAAACAGTTTTTTCAGAAGCCGCGGATATCTCTTCCACTTCCGAAATCTTATTATAATAGTCCTTAAAAACAATCGCATCGGGAGAAGCTTTCTCTAAATGCTCTCTTAAAGCTCTTATCTCGGTTTCGGTTTTATGGCTCGAAATCGCGCCATCTGAAGACAAAGAATAAAGCTCAAAGGCATAAAACCCGCTTTCCTTTAAGGAAAGGGCTATCATAGCGTCAATTTCATTATTCCCCGTTGAATTATAAATACAGGTGTTTATTCCGATGCCCTTGTAATAAACCGCCTTTTTCAAAAGGTCGGTTTTGATTCCGTAAATACTCTTTGAAAGGTCAAGCTCCTCTTTCGTATTAAGATAAACACCTTTCATCAAAGACGGCAGCTCACACTTAGGATACTGAGCTTGCGGCTCTGCTAAAACCTCTCTGCTCGGGGCTTCAGGAGATTCATAAGAAAATAAAGCTTTAAAGGAGGCTGTCAAATCAGTAAGGTTTATAATTCCTATTTTGCAAACCATAGCAAAAGAAACAACCAGCGCCGTTACAGCGCCGAATACAATACTCCAGATTATAATCCCCTTTTTTGTTTTAAACATCCCTTAAACTCCCTTATAATAACGCTTTTAAATTATTTTTCTCTTCCGCGATTTTCCCATCATCTTCGGGAAAAAAGTTCGAATAGGAAAAAACAGCAAATCCCCCGAAATTCTCTGCCTCTCGCCCCATTTTAAGCTGACGGGCGAGCATATCAGTAGAGCTTTCCCAATCGTTTTTCTCTTCTTCTGTTGAATAGGTATAAAGCCCTGATAGCTTATATGCCGAAAGGCCTATATAAAACTTAACATTTTTGTTCCAAGAAAGACCTTTCCATTTCTCTAAAGCGTAAGTATATGAATAAAAATTTTGCTTAAAGCTATAATATAACTGCGGCGCAATATAGTCGGCATAGCCCTCGTTTTCAACCCATGTATATATATCCGCATAAAGCTTCTCATAGCAGTTTTCTATGTTTCCTACGGGGCTTATCCCAAAATAAACCGATGGCTTTTCAGCCTTAATAGCCTCATACATTCCTTTAACGGTTTGATTAACATTATCTCTGCGAAAATCCGAAAGCTCCAAGGAGCCGCCGTATTTTAAATAAGCCTTTTCATCAAAAGAAGCATCGGTAGTCGGATAAAAATAATCGTCGATATGTATCCCGTCAACCTCATAGTTTCTTGCTATCTCTCCGACTCCCGCCGCTATCATATCCCTGATTTCAGGGTGCGCAGGGTTATAATACCATCGGTTTTCCACCTTTACGATATAATCCCCTCTCGCCTCTTCGTCCTTATACCATTTTCCAAAAAAGGTATCTTCCGAAACCTTTTCGGCATCGCTGTCTGTATATGCCCTGAAAGGGTTTATCCAAGCTTCTATTTTAAGGCCTTTTTCGTGCGCCGCCTCTGTAGCTATTTCCAAAGGGTCGTATAAAAGGGCGCCGCCTAAAGCTCCTGCCGCTAAAGCGCTTGTAGGATATATTTCCGATTTATAAAGCGAATCGGAATGCGGCAAAACCTGAAAAATAACGGTATTAAACCCGAAATCCGAAACACCTGAAAAAATAGCCGATATCTTCTCTTTGTATTTATCCTCTGAAAGCCCCGAAAGGTGCTTCGAATAATCAAGATAGGAAAACCAAATAGCTCTGTATTCAGTCGGCTCTTGCGCTTCCTTTATCTTAACCGTTTCGGGATACTCTCTCAAATATCCTTGCCTTCCTATAAAGCTTTTGGAGCAAGAGGACAATAAAATAAGTATCAAAATAAAAATAGAGATTGTCTTTTTCATAAGCTGCATCTTTCAATCACGTCCTTATGAAAAGACTATTAAATATTATAGCAAATTATTACTTAAACTTCAACCTCTAATTAACAATTTATGAATGGGAAACATAACCTCTTATGATAGTAGGCCTTTCATCGCGCTGACCTTTAATTTCTATCTCCAAAGAGCATCTCTCCGCGGCTAAAATAGTCCTAGGCTCTATATCTATAAAGCCTTTTTTTGAAAACTCTCGCGCCTTAGCATATGTAATCTCTTTGATTTTGAAATGCCGCTCATCATTTAAATAAAGTCCGCCTTTAGGAGAATAAAATATTATTTTTTCATAACCTTTTTCGTAAGCGGATAAAATCTCTTCTTCGGAAATTCGATTTACAATAAGACCATTCATAATTTCACCCCTTTATAATATTCTATTAAAAAGGAGATTTTTGGTGATGGAACTTACCGAAAAAAGAAATACGATAATAAATATCGCCTTTTATGCCCTGATTATAGCGGCGGCTTTTTTTGGGTTTAAATATCTTCTGCCCTTTTTTCTGCCCTTTATTATCGGCTTTTCTATCGCAATGGTCTTAAAGCCCGTTTCCGACTATCTCTGCAGAAAAACATCTATTCCCAGACAAATAGGGTCTATCTCGGTAACCGCATTGTTCTTTATCTTTATATCACTTCTCTGCTTCTTTTTGGGAGAGCGCATAATAAAAGAGGGCAGCGACCTTTTAAAAAAGCTACCCTCTGTTTATACTGAAATTATATCCCCGCTTATAGAAAATTTTATAAATTCCTTAGCCGATACCTTAGAGCCATATGTTAACCATGAGATATTTTTTAAAAATTTCTACGCCGCAATGGATTCTTTCTCTGAAAAGCTAACAAACTTTACAGCCGATTTTATAACCATCTTTATCCGTGCTTTCCCGTCATTCGTTATATCGGTAGTTTTCGCCGTTATTTCGGCATTTTTCTTTTCATCCGACTATTATAAAACAACCTCTTTTTTATCAAAACTTATCCCCGTTCGCCATAGAAACAAGCTCTTCGAAGCTAAGAAGCTCTGCGGTACAACCGTTAAAAATATGGTTAAAGGATATTTTATTATTTTAATAATAACCTTTATAGAGCTTTATATCGGACTATCTCTTTTTAGGGTTGAGAATGCCTTAGTTCTCTCAATGCTGGTATCCGCGCTTGATATTCTGCCCGTTATCGGAAGCGGAACCTTTTTAATCCCCTTTTCGATAATATCCCTCATCTATGGCAGAATTTCTCTCGGTATAGGCATTATTATATTATATCTCATAATAACCGTTATAAGAAATATAATAGAGCCTAAAATCATCGGCAAGCATATCGGGCTTTCCCCGATAGTAATGCTGATTTCTGTTTATGTAGGCGCTAAAATAGGCGGCATTTTAGGAATTTTATTTCTGCCGGTTTTAGTAACGGTTTTAAAAGAGGCTTTTACTTCAAGGTTACAATCGTAACCCCGTCTTCTCCCTCTCCGAAAACTCCAAGGCGGTATGAAGCAACCGACTTATGTCCTTTAAGATAGGAAGATACCATCTTTCTAAGAACTCCCGTTCCCTTGCCGTGAACAATCGTTAAAACCGAAGCCCTCGCCATTACGGCATTATCAATAAATATATCGAGCTCCATTCGAGCTTCCTCAGCCGTCTGACCTCTTATGTCGAGCCTTAAATCAGGATTTAAGCGCTTATCCTTAGCCTTTACAACCTGATGAGAAGATTTAGCCGCCGCTTTAACAGGCGCTAAATCGGAAAGCTCAACCTTGGTTTTTATAGCCCCGAATTCAACCGCAACTCTGCCGTTTTTATCGGGAAGAGCCGTAACCTTAGCCTCTTTTCCGATATTGGTTATCAAAACTCTGTCCCCTATTGCTATTTTACCTATAAAGGGCTGAGCCTTTTTCTTTTCGGTGTCCTCCGTAAGCTTATCTATCTCTCCGATATGAGCCTTAAATGCTCCTTTAGCCTTAATAGCAAGGTCGTTTATATTTTCTTTATTTTTGTTTTTCTTAATTTCGCGAATTTCGTCTAATAAAGCCTCTGCTTCAGCAGTTATCCTTTCGGCGCGCATTTTAGCATTTTCGGTTATTCTTTTTTGCTCTCTTTCAATATTTTTTTCAAATTCTTCTGTTTTTTTGCGAAGCTTCAATTCAGAATGCTTAATTTCCTCTTCAAGTTTTGCAATCTCTTCTTCTCTATGATTTAATTCCTGACGTTTATTTTCAAGCTCGGATAATATATCCTCGAATCTTCTGCTCTCGCCCTTTATAAGAGCGGAAGCTTTTTTTATTATATCATCTGAAATTCCAAGCGAAGAGGAAATAAGAAAGGCATTTGATTTTCCTAAAGAGCCGATAGAAAGCTTGTAGGTAGGCTTTAAGGTTTTAATATCAAATTCCGAACTTGCCGCCGAAACGCCCTTTGTTTCAAGCGCATAAACCTTAAGCTCGGCATAATGGGTAGTAACAATAACTAAAGCGCCCTTTTCTCTGAATGCCTCAATTATAGCTTCTGCCAAAGCCGCTCCCTCTGTAGGGTCGGTACCCGCTCCAAGCTCGTCAATCAATACTAAGCTGCCAACAGTTGCTCTGTCCATAATTTCGGAAATTCTCTTCATATGTCCCGAAAAGGTAGATAAGCTCTGCTCTATGCTCTGTTCGTCGCCTATGTCGGGCAAAACAGCAGAGAAAACTGAAACCGAGCTTCCCTCTTCACAAGGCAGCATAAGACCTGATGCCGCCATTAAGGATAAAAGCCCCGCCGTTTTTATAGAAACGGTCTTTCCGCCTGTGTTAGGTCCCGTTATAATGAGAGTGTCAAAATCCTCTCCCAATCTTATATCAATAGGAACAACCCTTTCTTTCTCTATAAGCGGGTGCCTTGCCTTTTTAAATTGGAAGCCGTACTCTTCTTGAAACTTAGGAATAATCCCTTTAAGGCGAATTCCGTAAAGCGCCTTTGTAAAAATAAGACCTAAAATTTTAAGGCTTTCATATGAGCGGCGAATCGTTTCGGAATATTCGTTAACCGAAGCCGATAAAGCCCTTATTATTTTTTCTATTTCCTCTCGCTCTTTAGCGCGAAGAATTTTAATCTCGTTATTAAGCTCAACTACCGCCTGAGGCTCTATAAACAAGGTCTGTCCACTGGCAGAGGTATCATGTACCAAGCCCGAAATATCGCCTCTATGCTCGCTTTTAACAGGGAGAACAAACCGTCCGTCGCGGCTGGTTATTATATTCTCCTGCAAATATTTTTGTGTACTTGCTGAGCGAATAAAGCCTTCGAGCTTCGCCCTAACTGCATCTCCCGAAGATATTATCTGCCGCCTTATTCTGTAAAGCTCCAAGGAAGCCTTGTCTGAAACTGTATCTTCGTTTTCAATAGATGTGTAGATAGAGTTTTCTAAAGAAACAAGCGGAAAAAGGGCATTAAAATAATCGGATAAAGGCCCTGCCGACATATCTATATTTCTTTTAAAATCCGAAACAGTTCTTATATTTCTTAAAACCGCCGCAACCTCTAAAAGCTCTCTAAGAGTTAAAACAGCGCCTACGGAAGCCTTTTCTAAATGCTCGTTTATATCCAAAACATCGCCGAATGAAGGAGCGCCGAATTTTTCGCAGAAAATATATGCCGTTTCGGTTTCTCGCATAAGCCTTTCGGCTTTAAAGGAAGAGCTTTCAGGGCGCAAATTCAAACACATCTCTTTTATAACAGCGGTTGCCGCCTCCAAAGAGAGCTTTTCTAAAACCTTATCATATTCGAGAATTTTTAAATTTTTATCCATCATATTTCCCCGTTATAGATTTGAAAAAATCAAGTGTTTTAAACTTCTCATTTGTCTGGGCGAGTAAATACATCTCCGCCGCAGAAGAAAACTGCCTTAATGAAAGCGAGTCAAGCTGAAATCCAAAGGCCCTTTCTATCTCATTAAAATAAACAAACCGAAAGGCGGTTAAAACCTTTTTCGAAAGGGGTATCTCCCCCATTCCTCTTTTATGGCTATCGCAAAAAAGCTCTCCGCTTCTTAGGTTTAAAAACATTTTATTGTCTTCATATACACCGCATACCGAGCAGGCAGTAAGGCTCGGGCTAAAGCCGCCGTATTCCGCTACCTTTAGTTCGAAAACAGCCTTTACAAGACTTATATCCTTTAAATCCTTTTCGAGAAGATATAGGCTGTTTAAAAATAATCGCAGAAATGCCTCGCTCTCTTCCCCCGATGGCGAAAGAGAAATGCAAACCGAAGAAAAATAAAAGCAAAGCGCCGTTTTTTCCAAAGCGGCAGAAACGCCGTAAAAGGAGGTTTTCTCCTCGGCGCTGTCTATAATAAAATTGGTTTTCCCCTTATAAATGCTGAAATCGGAATATGTAAACAGGCTAACGCCTGACAGAAGACGGCTCTTGGTATTCCTAACTCCCCTTGCAATCGCTTCGATTATCCCTTCTGTTCGGGTAAGTATCGTTATAACCTTGTCCTTTTCTCCTATCGGGCGTTCTTTAATAACTATCCCGTCGGTCGCTATATGCATCTCTTAGCTCCCCTGAATCAGCAAACTCTGTTAGCTGTTTGCTTCGTTCTTCTAAAAATTCTTTTTCTGCTTTTTTTGCCTTTTTATAGTTTATATAGGCTTCAGTGCTTCCCGATTCTATAAAAATTCGCCAGTAATTATCGCTTTTCATATTATCACCCTGAGATTATTCTAAGCTAAACTGCCCGAATAAATAACAGGTAAAATTATGAAATTAAAATCCCATCGAGCGAATAAAGGTTTCCTTATTTCTCCAATCCGAGCGCACCTTAACCCAAATTTTAAGATTGCATTTTCCGCCAAGGAAATTTTCTATATCGCTTCTCGCTTCAGAGCCTATCTTTTTAAGCATAGCTCCGCCTTTTCCTATAATAATTCCCTTATGACTGTCCTTTTCGCAGATAATAACCGCCTCTATATCGGTTATTTCCTTTTCCTCTCTGTCGCGCATTTTTTCTATCTCAACCGCAGTTCCGTGCGGAATTTCATCTCGAAGATTAGAAAGCAGCTTTTCTCTTATAAGCTCCGATACAATAAACCTTTCAGGGTCGGTTGAATAATAGTCCTCAGGGAAATAAAACGGGCTTTCGGGCGCCGATGCTTTTAATGTTTTAATAAGCTCGTCTATTCCCTCGCCCGAAATAGCCGAGGTGTAAAATACTTCGCTGAAATTGTATTTTAAAAGAAGCTCATTTGCCTTTGAAATAAAGGCTTCTTTTAAAACCGTATCAATTTTATTTATAACTAAAAAAATCGGAATTTTCTTCTTAAAAGCTTTCTCTAAAAGCTCCTCTTCGGAAGAGGAAAGCTTTTTCCCCGCTTCGGTAACAAATATAGCCGCGTCAACATCTCCGATAGCCTCGGAAACGGTGTTAACCATATGCTCTCCGAGCTTAGTTAAAGGCTTATGAAAACCGGGTGTATCCAAAAATATAAGCTGAGTATTATCCTCGGTTAAAATTCCCGTTATTCTGTTTCGCGTTGTCTGAGGCCTCGGCGAAACTATTGCAAGCTTCTCTCCGATAATAGCATTCATAAGAGAAGACTTGCCTACGTTTGGTTTTCCTATAATTGTTAAAAATCCGCATTTTGTTGTTATGTTACTCACGATTTATCCCCATTTTCAAAAGTATTCCCGCTTGTTTTTCTCTCATAACGAGTTCTTCCTCTTCGCTGTTAACATGGTCGTAGCCTAAAAGATGAAGCATCGAATGAACGGTTAAAAAGGCTATTTCTCTTTCTTTCGAATGTCCGAACAAATCAGCCTGCTCATAAGCCTTTTCCACCGAAATAACAATATCTCCCAAAAGCTTATAACCGTTTTCAGGGTTTTCATCATAATCCCCGTTTTCGCCTAAAGGAAAGGAAAGAACATCGGTTTCTAAGTCTTTATCTCTGAAATCTCTGTTCAGCTCTCTTATCTCCTTGTTATCAACAAAGCTAAGGCTAACTTCGGCATTATATGGAAAGCCCTCTTCTATGAGTGTAGTTTTTATAGAGCGGCGAATTAAAGAGTTTATCTTTTCGGGCAGCCTTTCCTTTTGCCTGTTTGATAATATAAGCTTAATTTTTATCATTAGACTTTGTCCTCTTTTCTGCCGCCGCGCGCTCATATTTTTCATAAGCGCGAACTATTTTCTGAACTAAATGATGCCTTACAACATCGCTGTTATCAAGCTTTATAATAGAAATATCCTCAATATTTTTCAAAACCTTTGAAGCCTCTAAAAGTCCCGAACGAACAGATGAGGGCAGATCTATCTGGGTGGAATCTCCCGTTATAACAACCTTGGAATTAAATCCCATTCTCGTTAAAAACATCTTCATCTGCTCTCTCGTTGTATTCTGAGCTTCGTCGAGAATGATAAAGGAATCGTCTAAGGTTCTTCCTCTCATATATGCTAATGGGGCAACCTCTATGCTGCCTCTTTCAAAATGCTTCTGAAAGCTCTCCGCCCCGAACATTTCCAAAAGCGCATCATATAGAGGGCGCAAATAAGGGTCAACCTTGTTCTGCAAATCTCCGGGCAAAAATCCAAGCTTTTCTCCCGCTTCAACGGCAGGTCGGGTTAAAATAATTCTGTTAACCTCATGGTTTCTGAAAGCTTTAACCGCTAAGGCTACCGCAAGATAGGTCTTTCCCGTTCCCGCAGGACCTATAGCAATAGTTATGGTATTATCATTTATAGCATCAACATATTTTTTCTGTCCTATAGTTTTGGGCTTCAAAGCCTTTCCTTTAGAGGTAATCAAGATGCAGTCGCTCGCTAAAGAGGTTAATTTGTCGAGATTGCCGTCATTAGTAAGGGATATAACATATCGTATAAGCTGATTTGTCAAGGCTTCGCCTTTATCCATTAAGGAGATAAGCGCATTTAAAGCGGAAAATGCCTTATAGGAATTTTCTTCATCTCCTATAATTTTAATATCTGCGCCGCGGTTTAAAACCTGAACGCCCCATTCATTTTCTATAAGCTTAATGTTCTCATCAAAATTTCCGAAAAGCTGAAAAGCCTGTTCGGTATCCTTTATCTCTAATATTCTTTCTATTGAAAAACACCCCTTATATAAACTTCCAACCTTTAGTATATCATAAAAACATCTTTTTGAATAGTATTTTTTAATTTACCTCAAAAGGAACATATTCCGCAATATTTTCTACCGCCGTATATATCGCCGTTAAAATTATTTCATTCTCGTTTTCTTCTAAGGAGATATCCTTTAAAGAAACCTCCGTTCTGTCATCGAGGTTTTCCAGCTCTGCTTCCAAAAGCTCTCTCGCCTCTCTTTCCAGCTCTTGAGAAGTCTTTATAATCTCCTCATAATAAACCTCTTCGAGCTCCACCTTTGTATAAAAAACGGGCAGCTCTTTTCCAAAAAGCTCGAATCTCTTTCCCGTAACGGTATCGTTATAAAAACCCTTATCGAAAAAATGAAGATGAAGCGGGATATTAAAATTAAAAATAGAAATATATCTCTTTATAATTTTTTTGCCCGTCGGTATTTCTTTAAGCTGTACCTTTGGAAGCTTAATAGTTAAAGCATTTTCGGTTTCGGCATAAATATCGGCATCGGAATTTAAAAAAATTGTCCGCCCGAAATAATCCTCGCGCGTACCCGAAACCAAAAGCTCCCCTTTAAAAACATAATCCCCCTCTTTTATAAGCGAAACTCCGTTATAAACATTCGGAGATATTATCTTCCCTTCGCTTTTTGCTATTATGTTTCCGAATTTTCCGCCCTTGTCTTTAACGGGGCTTTTATCAACCTCATCTATCTCAACGGAAATATTAGAGCCGGAAATATTTATAGCAAGAAAGGCTATATCGGGAAAATCAGCAAGAATTTGATTCTCTAAGCTTTTTGTATCCAAGGACCTTTTGTATGCTCCGTTTTTTATTCCATAGCTCGGCAAAGCTTCTCTTAGCGCCGCCTTTAGTTCCTCATTTTCGCCGTTTATCTCAATCGACCAAATAAACTGCGAAAGAACAATAAATAAGATAAAAGCCGCCAAAATACCTATCGGAAGCCCTAAACGAGCACGTCTTTTATAAATCTGAAATCTAATTCCTCGCCTTTTTAAAACCCGCCGCCGCCCGTGGTATTTTTTAACCAATGGGGCGAAAGAGCGGTATGTAGCAACGGTACAGCTTCCGTAAAGGTCTATTCCTTTACGGCGAATTTCATATATTTTCCCGTATTTTGAAAGCTCTTTTATAAATCCATCGCCATCTGCTACCGTAACTTTGAATTCAACAGTTCCTTTTATGTATTTTATCAAGCGAATAAACATAAATTTATCCCTCAAACATAAAGAAAACTAACCGAGAATAGCTGACCTTCCAAAACAGCGCAGCCATCTGTAAATTCCGAAACGGTTATATCGTTTCCCTCTACCTTAACCGAATATTTTTTAAGCTTTAGGGTTACATATCCTTCGCCGAACTCCTTTATTGATTCTATTCCGTCTAATATTATTCGGTTATTATCTGAAATCTCTATTCTGTTTTCGTTCATTTGCTTCCCCGCCCTCATATTTTTATCTCTTTAAAATATATTTGTAATATAAATATTTGATGAGTAAAGCGAGAAAAATATGAATAAAGAAAGATTGTTTTCAAAAATAAAAACCGATATATTAGGTATAATTTCTATTTTCAGCTTCGCCTTTGTTCTTCTATACCCTTCCCTTTGTAAGGATGCCGTTTTTTATGGACTCAGCCTCTCTTGGGGCTTTCTGATTCCCTCTCTTTTTTTCCAGATGGTGCTTAGCGGAATTATAAAAGAAAGCGCATTTTTGCGCCGTCTGCCTTTTATAAACAGCCGATGGGAAATTATTATTCTTTCTCTTATAGGCGGCTTCCCCGTATGTGCAGTTCAGTCTAAAAAAGCGGTTATAAATGGAGAGATCTCCGAAAGCGAAGCTATCCTTTTGAACAACTGTTTTTTATGCGGCGGCCCTGCATTTATAATAGGCGGAATAGGAGCAAAGCTTTTAAAAAGCCCTTTTTTAGGTATGCTTCTGTATATCTCCTCGGTTTTAAGCTGTTTTATTTTATATCTTTTTTCAAAAAAAGACAAAAAAACATTAAAAAAATCTCCCGCTTTTCCCTCTTTTTCGCAGTGTATAACCGTTCCCGTTTCCGATACCAGCCGCGCCGCTATAACCCTTTCAGCCTTTGTAACCCTCTTTTCAGCCATTTGCTATATCCTATCCTCTCTTAAAATAATGCCTTACCTTGCCTATTTTTTAGAGGTAACCTTCGCTGCAAATTCGCTGTCTGAAAGCTTCAACCTCTATTCCCTTTTAGCCATAGCCTTTTTTTCTTCCTTCGGCGGCCTTTGCGTTCAGCTGCAGGTCATTTTTAATCTTGGCGATATTCCATTAAAGAAAGGCAAATATTTTCTTCTTCGCATATCTTCGGGAATTCTTTCTGCTATCATATTCCGCCTTTTTTTAATAATCTTCCCCCAAAGCATTTCGGTTTCCTTTATTCCAATGCCCGCTCCCGATTTTTCGGGCAATATCCCCGCTTCTCTATTCTTAATAATTTTCGCTTTTTTTACCGCCTTTTCTTTGGAAAAAATAAATTTAAAAAACAGAAATTACCACTAATAACAAAAGTAAGAACGCTCAAACTATATTTGCAAACGCAATAATTTTTTAAACGAAGGAGTGTTAAACCCATGTCTAAGTCGAACAGAATCGTTGTTCCCCAGGCAAGAGAAGCGCTTGATAAGTTCAAGATGGAAGCAGCTAACGAAGTTGGCGTAAATCTTAAGAACGGTTACAACGGCAACCTCACTTCCAGAGAAGCAGGAAGCGTTGGCGGTCAGATGGTTAAAAAGATGATTAAGGCTTACGAAGAGTCTGTAAAATAACAATCTCTCACCTTAAACTGAAGAAAAGTCGGCGTTAATTAACGCCGACTTTTTTATATCTGAACCTTTATCCAAGCTTTCTGCAAATAATCGTAAAGCTCCTTTTCCATATTGGAGAAATAAAAACAACGCTCATAAACTTCCTCATCGGGATAGATGATATCGTCTTCTATTATCTCCTCATCAATAAGCTCATAAGAAGCTTCGTTGCAGGAGGTATAGCAAACATATTCCGCATTTGCCGCCGAAACTTCGGGATCTAAAAGGAAGTTTATAAACTTCTCTGCCCCCTCTTTGTTTTCGGCATTTTTTGGAATAACAATGCTGTCAACAAACATATTGGAGCCTTCTTTAGGAACAACGAAATCAAGATTTTCGTTGTTTTCCATCATAGTAACCGCATCGCCCGCGTAATAAACTCCGAGAGCGCATTGGTCCTGCTCCATGCAGTTGAAAACCTGATCCATTCCGTATGTATAAACAAGCGGACGCTGCTTTTTAAGAAGCTCCATAGCCTCATCTATCTGCTCTTTGGTGCAGTTATTAGGGTCGTACCCTAAAACAGTCAAGGCAACAGCGAAAGCATCTCGGGAGTTATCTATCATAAATATCTTTTCTTTATATTTTTCGTCCCACAAAATCTCCCAGCTGTCTACTTCTTCATCGACCATTGTTTTATTATAAACAATGCCTAAAGTTCCTGCAAAATAAGGAATACTGTATTCATTATTAGGGTCAAAGGGCAGATTTTTATACTTTTCATCGATATACTTATAGTTCGGTATGTTTTCGAAGTTTATCTTCTGCACCATATCCTCTTCAATAAGCTTTGCAACCATATATTCCGAAGGCACCAATATATCATAGGCGCTTCCTGTATTGTTTTTAAGAACATTATACATATATTCGTTGCTATCGTATTCAGTATAATTAACCTTTATATTATATTTCAGCTCAAACTCGCGAATAACATCATATGTATCCTCGCTGCCGTCGGAAATATATTCTCCCCAGTTATAAACATTTATCTCGCTTTCATATTTTTTGCAAGATGTTAAACACCAAGGAAGGCTCAATAATAAACAAAGTAAGATACAAAGCTTCTTTTTCATTTCGCACCTCTCTTTGCCTGTCTGTAGTCCTTAAGATTTACTAAAATGAGGGCTATTAAAACAATTAAAAACATTAAGGTTGAAAGGGCGTTTATCTTGGGAGAAAGCCTTCTTCTGAGCATAGTATATATCTCAATAGGGAGGGTTTGGAATTTAGAGCCTCTTGTAAAATAGGTGATAATAAAATCATCTAAAGAAAAGGTAAATGCCATCAAAAATCCGCTTACAACTCCCGGCATTATCTCAGGTATAACAACCTTTCTGAATGCTACCGCAGGGCTGCAGCCAAGGTCTAATGCCGCTTCATAAATGTTTCTGTTCATTTGTCTGAGCTTTGGCAAAACATTTAAAACAACATAAGGAACGCTAAAGGAAATATGGGCTAAAATAACGGTACCCATTCCAAGCTCAAAGCCCAAAAGACCTGAAAAGAAAACAAACATAAGCATTAAAGAAACGCCTGTTACGATTTCGGGGTTTATAATCGGAAGATTTGAAACCTGCAAAACCATATCGCCCGTTTTTTTCTTCATTGAGAAAATTCCGATAGCCGCCATTGTTCCCAAAATAGTTGCGCTGATAGCCGAGGTTATTGCAACTATAAAGGAGTTAAGCAGACTCTCCATTATAACGGTATCCTTGAAAAGCTCAACATACCATTTTAAGGTAAAGCCTTTGAAAACGGTAGTTTTTCCGTCGTTAAATGAATAGAAAATCAAAATGAATATCGGAATATATAAAAACAAAAGTATTAAAGCGGTGTATATCTTATGGGAACGTCTTGTCATATTACCATTCCCTCCATATCATCGTTTCCGAATCGGTTGGTAAGTCCTATGAATATAAACATAACAACCATTAAAACAAGCGAAAGGGCTGAGCCTGTGCTGTAATCTCTTAAAAACTCTTTTTCGATAAAATCGCCTATCAGCTTGTTGCTTCCGTCGAGATACTGCGCAACTAAAAATGTACTTGCCGCGGGAACGAAAACCATAGTAATTCCCGAAACGACACCCGGAAGCGAAAGCGGTATTACAACCTTTTTGAATACATTAAAGGTATTGCTGCCAAGGTCAGCTGCCGCCTCAATAAGATTATTGTCTATCTTCGTCATAACGGTATAAATAGGCATAAGCATATAAGGAATAAAATTATAAACCATTCCTATAACTACCGCCGTAGAGGTGTTTATAATAGAAACCTCTATTCCGAAAAGCGAGAAAAACTTTTCAACAAGCCCGTTTTCCTGAAGCAGGGTAACCAAAGCATAAATTCTTAAAAGAAAGTTCATCCACATCGGCAGCATAATCAGCATAACCATAGTTTTCTGGGTTACGGCATTCGCTCTGCTCATCATATAAGCCAAAGGATAGGAAATAACAAGCGATATAACCGTTGCAATCAAAGCCAGCCAAAGGGATTTAAAGAATACAGGCGCATAAATCGTTATATCTAAAAATGCCTGCAAGCTGAACTTTCCATCATCAGAAAAAGCGTAATAAACCACCATTCCGAGAGGAACAATGATAAAAATTGCCATCCAGATAAAGTAAGGCGTTGCAGTCCATTTAGATTTCATCGGCATTACCCTCCGAAACCTCGATTTTAGCCTTTAAAGAATTGAATTTCAGAGAAACGGTAGTTCCAACCTGCTCATCTTTCTGAGATTTTATAAGATACTTTTTCTCATCGGTAGAAACTATCATTTCTATATAACTTGCCTTATCAATAACCGATTCGAGATATCCGTTGAAATCGCCCTGATTTTCGGGAACGATCTCAATATCCTCAGGACTGAAAGTAAGCGTAACCTTCGCATCTTCCGCTATTTCGCTATCGCTCTTAACAGAAATTTCACCATCTTCGGTTTTTATAACATAAAGAGAGTTTTCTTCATCAAAATATGAACACTCGCCCTCTAAAACATTTTCGTCAAAGGGAAGCATTTTTTTCATAATATGTATACTATCGGGCGAGATTTTAAGGCCTATCTCATCTCCCGGCCGCTGCGATACGGTAGAATGAATAAGCCATTGGAAACCTCCGCAGTCAACAATCATTTCATAATGAACACCCTTAAAGCCTGCGGATAAAACTGTACCTGAAATATCACCCTTAATGCTGGGAACAACCTCAACATCTTCAGGACGAACAACAACGTCAACCGATTCGCCTTCTCCAAATCCGCTGTCAACACAATCAAAATCATGTCCGCAGAAGGAAACGAGAAAATCCTTCTTCATAACGCCGTCAACAATATTGTTTTCGCCTATAAAGTCTGCAACAAAGGCATTAACAGGCTCGTTATAAATATCTTGAGGGGTTCCTATCTGCTGAATAGTGCCGTCCTTCATAACAACAACCTCATCGGACATTGTTAAAGCCTCTTCTTGATCATGCGTTACATAAATAAAGGTTATTTTAAGCTTCTGCTGAATTTTCTTAAGCTCTATCTGCATATCCTTGCGAAGCTTTAAATCCAAAGCACCCAAAGGCTCATCAAGAAGCAAAACGCTCGGCGCGTTAACCAAAGCTCTCGCTATCGCAACGCGCTGCTGCTGACCGCCCGAAAGCTTACTTACCTTGCGCTTCTCAAAGCCCTTAAGGTCAACTAACTGAAGCATATCGAGAACGCGGGTTTTGATTTCAGCTTCGGGAGTTTTATTGATTCTAAGCCCGAAAGCAACATTATCAAAAACGTTCAAATGCGGGAAAAGCGCATAGCGCTGAAAAACGGTATTAACATTTCGCTTATGCGGCGGAACATCGTTAATTTTTTTCCCCTCAAACAAAACATCGCCGCTATCCGGTGATACAAATCCGCCGATAATTCTGAGCGTGGTAGTCTTACCGCACCCCGAAGGACCTAACAGGGTAATAAATTCTTTGTCCTTAATGTCCAAATTAATACCCTTTAAGATTTGCTCCCCGTCATAGCTGACGACGATATCTTTTAACTCTATTACATTTTTTCCCACTGTTTATGTACCCCCTTTGCGGAATTTAAGACCTGTTTCGGTCCAACAAGCTCGTTTTCAACCGCCGCCCGCAAAAGGCGTCAAATTCAATTGATACAGCGGCAACATTCGAGCCCATTTTAAAAGTTAAAACAGTAATATAAAATATAAAGTTTTTCTTTAAAAAAGTCAATAGATTTTTCCCATTTTGTCGCATCTTTGAAAAAAATTATTAAATACGCCGATTTTTGTATTTATCTCTGCACATCTGATGCAAAAAAATAACTTTACTTTTTTTATTTTTCGTGGTAGAATAATATAAATATTTTTTAAGGAGCAAAACAAATGAGCGAAACATCTTTTTTCACATATAAAGGCCGCCCCCTCGTTCGCAGCGGCAATACAATCTATTATGGTAAGATGTCTGATCAGTATGTTATCGTTATGCAGATTATGGCATCGGAGAAAAAGGGCGATGTCGATGTTGCAACCCGCGTTATTATCCAGCTCTGGCTTACAGATGAGTCTATTCCCTTGCAGGAAAGAATTCAAAAAACAAGCGAAAAGCAGAGCCTTTACGATGCTATGGATATCGCGGCAGTATGGCTTGAAAGAGCTTTAAAGTAAACCCCTTTTTATCTTCAAAAAAATGCTTGACAAAAAGCCCCGTATGTGGTATTATGCTATAGCCGCATGTTGTGGGCTTTTTAAAGTTGTTTTAAAGAAAACACGCCTACTTTTCAGCGAGTCTAATAAAGGAAGGTTTCAAAAATGTTTGCAGTAATCGAAACTGGCGGAAAGCAGTACAAAGTATCTGTCGGCGATGTAATCTTCGTCGAGAAGCTCGAAGGCGAAGCTAACTCTGAAGTTGTTTTCGACAAAATCGTTAGCGTTTCCAAAAGAGCAGGTTCTATGAGCGTAGGAACTCCCTATGTTAAGAACGTAACCGTAACAGGAACTTTAGTTAAAACAGGTAAAGGAAAGAAAATAACCGTTTTAACCTACAGACCTAAAAAAGATTCTAAGCGCAAACTCGGTCATAGACAGCCTTATTCTCAGGTTCGGATCGAAAGCATTAACGTTTAATTCTTTGATTAAATTTTAAAGGAGTGAATTCAGTATGGCACATAAAAAAGGTATGGGTTCAACCAAGAACGGCCGTGATTCCGAATCGAAACGCCTTGGTGTTAAAAGAGCAGACGGACAGTTTGTTCTCGCAGGTAACATTTTGGTTAAACAGCGCGGAACTCACATTCACCCCGGCAACAATGTAGGCCGCGGTAGCGACGATTCTTTATTCGCTAAGATTGACGGTAAGGTAAAATTCGAAAGAATGGGTAAAGACCGCAAGAAAGTTAGCGTTTACAGCGTTGAGCAATAAATTAAAAATTTTAAAGCACCTTCGGGTGCTTTATTTTTTTGCATATTTATTTTTAAAAAAGGGAAAATATATTGAGGTGTTTTGATGTCGATTATTTTTCTCAGAACAATTATCATATATATCCTTATAGTTTTTACCGTTCGTATGATGGGAAAGCGGCAAATCGGCGAGCTTCAGCCCTCTGAGCTTGTCGTAACTATCCTTATCTCCAATATCGCAACTATGACTATAGAAGATGTAAGCGTGCCTTTAATTTCCGGTATTATGCCGATACTTATATTTATGTGTCTTGAAATAATCTCTTCCGAAATATCGCTCCATTCTAAGCGCTTTCGTACACTTATGTCGGGCTCGCCTAAAATCGTTATCCGAAACGGCGTTATCGACCAGAAGCAGTTATCTCTTCTGCGCTTTTCTGTAGAGGACCTTATGGAGGAGCTGAGAGCCAATAATGTATTTCATCTGGAAGAGGTGCTTTTCGCTATTGTTGAAACAAACGGAACATTAAGTGTTTATAACAAAGCCGCTTCAAGAACGCCTACTCTTTCGGATTTAAATATATCTGCTCCCGAAAACCCGCCCCCTATTCTTATAATATCGGGCGGTGAACTGCTCAACAAAAACTTAACTGCCGCAGGAACAAATGAAAAGGAAGTTTTGAAATTTTTAAAACACAAAAACCTATCCCTTTCCGATATTTTTCTTATGACCTATAGCAAGGAAAACAAATTCTCTTATGTTAAGGCGGAAAAGAAAAAATGAAACGACTTATAACAGCAATCTCTATCCTATTAGTATCCGCCGCTTTATCCGTTTTATCTCTTTTTTATTTAAACTCGGTAAAAAATAAAATTACCTCCGAGCTTTATGAAATATCGTCATTGATAGAAAAAGAAAATCTACCTGCCGCAGCCGCTCGTTCTGATGAGCTTTACAATTATTATTCGGAAATAAACGATATTTTAGTTGTTTTTTTAGAGCATGAGCGTCTGGAGGAGCTTGAAGAAACCCTTTCCCGCCTTTCCCCGCTTATCGCTTCGGGCGATCTCGGCGAATTTTCAGCCGAAATTTCAAAAGCCGAAACATTATCAGAAAAGCTCTATGACCATGAACAGCCAAAACTTAAAAATATCCTCTAAAAACTATTGCAAAGATTTCCCTTTTTAGATATAATAGTTTAGAAATATTATATCAAAAGGAAGTTTATTATGCTTAACGATTCCTCTAAAAAGGTAAAAGACATAACCTCTATGAATGAGGACTTTGCAAGGTGGTATACCGATGTAGTTAAGAAAGCTGAGCTTGTTGACTATTCGATAGTCCGCGGTTGTATGGTCATTCGTCCTTACGGTTATGCAATTTGGGAAAATATTCAGAAAGAGCTTGACAGGCGTTTTAAAGAACTCGGACATGAAAATGTTATGATGCCTATGTTTATCCCCGAAAGCCTTCTCCAAAAGGAAAAGGACCATGTTGAGGGCTTTGCTCCCGAGGTTGCTTGGGTAACAATGGGCGGAAACGAAAAGCTTCAGGAGCGCCTTTGCGTTCGTCCTACAAGCGAAACCCTGTTTTGCGACCATTATAAAAATGTAATCGAATCCTATCGCGATTTGCCGAAGCTCTATAATCAGTGGTGCTCGGTTGTCCGTTGGGAGAAAACAACCAGACCTTTCCTTCGTTCATTAGAATTTTTATGGCAGGAAGGCCATACAATGCATGAAACAGCCGAAGAGGCTTTAAAAGAAACCGAAACAATGCTCGAGGTTTATGCCGACTTTTTTGAAAATTGTCTTGCTATCCCCGTTGTAAGAGGTAGAAAGACCGATAAGGAGAAGTTTGCAGGCGCAGAAGCAACCTATACTATCGAAGCTATGATGCACGATGGCAAGGCTCTCCAGAGCGGAACGAGCCATTATTTCGGCGATGGTTTCGCAAAAGCCTTCGACATAACCTTTACAGGCCGAGATAATAAGCCCCATTTCCCCCATCAGACCTCTTGGGGTATGTCAACAAGAGTTATCGGCGCTATTATTATGACTCATGGCGACGATAACGGTCTTGTTCTCCCTCCGAGAATAGCTCCTACTCAGGTTATAATCGTTCCCGTTGCAACACATAAAGAGGGCGTTATCGAAAAAGCAGAAGAGTTAAAGGCTCGTCTTTCAAAAGATTTCAGAGTTAAGCTCGATGCAAGTAATAATTCCCCAGGTTGGAAATATGCCGAGTATGAAATGAAGGGCGTTCCTTTAAGGCTCGAAATAGGCCCGAGAGATATCGAAAATAATCAGTGTGTCCTCGCTTTAAGAGCAGATGGCTCCAAGAAAATCGTTTCGCTCGATAACCTCGAAGCTGAAGTTGAAAACGCTTTAAATGAAATTCACGATATCTTATATAATAAAGCCTTAGAAAACCGCAAGGAAAAAACATATTCTTGTAATAATTTAGAAGAAATCGTTAAAACTGCAAACGAGAAAAACGGCTTTATCAAAGCTCTTTGGTGCGGCGAGCTTGCTTGCGAGGAAGAGCTGAAAGAGAAAGCAGGAATTACCTCCCGTTGCATTCCCTTCGGTGAAGAAATGGAAGACGGTGTCTGCGTATGTTGCGGAAAAAAAGCCAAAAATTTGGTTTATTGGGGCAAGGCTTACTAATCTTTCTAAGTTTTTATAGCTTTAAAATGCGAAAACTACTAATGGGGATATTCCCCGTTAGTAGTTTTTTTATTTTGGAGGTAATAAATGAAAAAAGTACTATCCCTCTCTTTAACCCTTTTCATCTTCTCTTCCCTTTTTACCTCTTTTGCTAAAGGGAGCTACGATTGGTATTTTAAACCCAATAAAACCAATACCAAGCCCGAGGTTATCCCCGAAGCGAAAGAAATATTAAATGACCATTCGGTAATTTATTACGGAAGCGGCGAAGAGAAAACCCTCTATCTTACCTTCGATGCAGGCTATGATAACGGTTACCACGAAGCTATTCTTGATACCCTTAAAGAAAAGCAAGTAACCGCCGCATTTTTTGTCGACGGAAACTTTCTTAAAAGAAACGAGGAATTAGCAAAAAGAATAGTCGCCGAAGGGCATCTCCTCTGTAACCATTCTAAATCCCACCCCGATACCTCTACCCTTTCAAAAGAAGAGTTCACAGAGCAATTAACAGGCTGGGAGGAAATCTATAAAACAGTAGTAGGAAGCGAGCCTCCGAAATTTTTCCGCCCGCCCATGGGCAAATTTTCAGAAAACAGCCTTTCTTTTGCCGACGAGCTCGGCTATAAAACAGTTTTCTGGACCTATGCCTATAACGATTGGCAAAATGATAAGCAGCCCTCTAAGGATTATGCCCTCTCTAATCTAAAGGAGCGTATCCACCCCGGCGCTGTTATCCTCCTCCACTCCACCTCAAAAACCAATTCCGAAATCTTAGGAGAAGCTCTCGATATGCTAATATCCGAAGGCTATTCCTTCTCCTCCCTCGCAAGTTTACAGTAAACAGAAAATCCGAGCCCAAAAGCTCGGATTTTTCCTATTTGGTGCGGGTAACAGGGGTCGAACCTGCACAGCCTTGCGACCATTAGAACCTGAATCTAACGCGTCTGCCAATTCCGCCATACCCGCATATATTAAATTGTTACTTAAATCTATATTTTCCTACCGAAATTTGTATAAATCTTCGGCTGACGCGTTACACGCATACTCTTGCGGTACCCGAAAGTTGTTTTCCGCTCATAATTCGCGACAACTTTCGACCGCGGCGCCATTTTTACCTCGCTTCTTCCGCCGTGGGGCGGCGCTCGGTGAAAATGCTGCCAATTCCGCCACAGGTGCATATATTAAATGGAAAATGGAAAATGCAAAATTGAAAATGGAAAGTTAAATTGTCAACGAAAAACATTATATCATTCAAAGGGTTTAAAGTCAAGATAAAAGAGGCATTAAGGAGCGTTATTCATCATATAATTAACTGGTGATAAAAATGATGATTAGGATGACAGAGCTTGTAAAACGGGATATAATTGATATTACGACGGGGGCGAAAATCGGGAGGCTTTGCGACTTTACGGTCGACAGCAACACCGCAACCGTTAAAAACCTGATAGTTTTCGGACGGCGGCGCTGCTTCGGGCTTCTTAGAGCGGAAGATGATATAATAATCGACTGGTGCGATGTTAAAATGTTTGGAAAGGATACTATCCTCATTAACAAATGCCCCGAAATAGGAAAACGCAAAAGGCAAAACCTCTTCCACGATATATTTGAGCTATTCAAATAATATCGGACAAACATAAAAGCCCTCTTTTGAAAGAGGGCTTTTTATTATTTTGATTTTCTGTTAAAGCGAAGAAGCTCATGCTTTAAATCCCAAAGCTTTTCCGACAGGTCAACATAATAGGTGTGCGGATTTTCAAAACGCTTAACCTCGTCCCAAAGGGATTCGACCTGCGAAAGGCAATATTCTTTGCTTTCTTTCGCCGTAGGCATCTGATACACCAATTTGCCGCCCTCAAAAATCGGCTGCAACATCTCGCGAAGCTCATAGCTCTCGAAAGTCTTGCGCTTCCAAGTGTTTTGAGGATCGAATATCTCTAAAGGAGCCGATGTATCTATCGTTTCATCGCGGAGGGTTATAAGATCTGCCTGAGCTTTACCCGTTTCCTTATCGAATATTCTGTAAAGCTTTTTAAAGCCCGGATTGGTTATCTTTTCGGGGTTTTCGCTGATTTTTATCTTAGGAATAACAGTTCCTTCCCTTTCGGTTGCAACAAGCTTATAAACGCCGCCGAAAACAGGCTCGCTCTTTGAGGTTATAAGCCTTTCGCCAACGCCGAAGGAATCTATCTCTGCCCCCTGCTTTATAAGGTCGGCTATAATTCGCTCGTCTAAAGAATTGGAAACTACTATTTTACATTGAGGAAGCCCCTCTTCATTTAAAATTCGGCGGAGCTTTTTGGTTATATAAGCGATATCTCCCGAATCAATACGAACTCCGAAATCGTTTATTCCCTGAGGCACTAAAACCTCTTTAAAAGCTTTAATAGCATTCTTTATTCCCGATCCGAAAATATCATAGGTATCAATGAGAAGCGTAGCCCCATGGGGGTAGGTTTTGCAATAAGCTACAAAGGCATCATATTCCGAATCGAACATCTGCACCCATGAATGCGCCATCGTTCCCGCAGCAGGAACACCGAAACGACGATCGGAAATAGTACAGCTTGTTGAGGCGCAGCCGCCGATAAATGCGGCGCGAGCGCCGTTTATAGCACCGTCGATACCCTGAGCACGTCTTGCGCCGAATTCCATAATCGGTCTTCCCTCTGCCGCGCGAACTATTCTGTTCGCCTTTGTTGCAATAAGGGACTGATGGTTTATAGTTAAAAGAATAAAGGTTTCAATAAGCTGAGTTTCGCAGGACTTTCCGCGAACCGTTAAAATAGGCTCCCCTGGAAAAATCGGAGTTCCCTCGGGAACTGCCCAAATATCACCTGTAAACTTGAAATTTGCGAGATATTCTAAGAATTTATCATCGAATATTCCTTTTCCTTTAAGAAAAGCAATATCCTCTTTGGTAAACTTTAAGTTCTTAATATAATTTATTATCTGCTCAAGACCCGCCGCGATAGCAAAGCCGCCGCCGTCGGGAATTTTGCGGAAAAAGACATCGAAATATGCAATTTCTTCTGATTTTCCCGAAAGAAAATAACCGTTACTCATCGTAAGCTCGTAATAATCGAGAAGCATGGTATAGTTTGTTTCGTTAAGCATATTTAAATCTCCTTGCTCTTTCTTTTTGTTTATTTTATTACTTTTTATTTGCAAGTTCAAGTCGGTTTTATAAATTTTGTAGAAATTACCCGATTTAGTTGCCTAAAACGCAAAAAAGCGATACAATTCATTATTAAAGGAGGATTAAAAATGAAAAAAGTTAAAGAATTTCTTCATAAAAAAGATATTAACATAAGCGCGAAGCTTTATTTTGTTGATGCAATGGGCGCCATGGCTCAGGGCTTGTTTGCAACCTTACTTATGGGAACAATCTTAAAAACCCTAGGACAGTATACAGGTCTGTTATTCTTAATCCAAGCCGCTTCCTTTGCAACAAGCGCAACGGGTGCTGTTTTGGGCCTTTCGGTAGCCTTCGCACTAAAGGCTCCGCCCTTGGTTTTATACAGCGCCTCTGTAGTAGGCCTCATAGGCTATGATTTAGGCATAACCTATATAACGGCGGCGGGCGCCGAAAAGGTTTTGGCGGCAGGCCCTGCGGGTTCATTTTTAACCGCTATAGTTGCCTGTGAAATAGGAAAGCTTGTTTATAAACAAACTAAAATAGACATCCTCGTTACCCCCGTTACGGTTATTTTAGCAGGCTTCGGCGTAGCAAAGCTTATATGCGGACCGATAGCTTGGGTTATGGCAGAGCTTGGAAACTTTATAAATACCGCAACAGTATTGCAGCCTGTCTTAATGGGCATAATCATTTCGGCAATTGTCGGAATTATCCTAACCCTTCCTATAAGCTCGGCTGCTATATGCGCAATGATAGGTATCTCAGGAATAGCGGGCGGCGCCGCTGCGGCGGGCTGTTGCGCGCAGATGGTAGGCTTTGCCGTTATCAGCTTTAAAGAAAATAAATGGGGCGGCCTTGTAGCTCAGGGACTTGGAACTTCAATGCTCCAGATGGGCAATATCGTTAAAAATCCCCGAATCTGGATTCCCGCAACCGCCGCTTCTATGATAACAGGCCCTCTCGCCTCGGCTGTTTTTAAATTGGAATGCACGGGTGTTTCGGCAGGTATGGGTACCTGCGGACTTGTAGGTCCGCTCGGAATCTTCTCGGCAACAAGCGAAAAAGACGCGATGTTCTGGATAGGTCTTTTATTAGTTTGCTTCCTTCTCCCCGCTATACTCTCTCTTATCTTCAGCGAAATTCTCCGCAAAATCGGCTGGATAAAAGAAAACGATATGAAATTAGAGTTATAAAAAAATGCAGGATTTTTTCCTGCATTTTTTCATTTAATAATCTCGACAATTATCTTATTTTTGAAACAATCCGTTTTTTATTATTTATTGCAAACTCACTCAAAGAATAAGTCCTTATTCTCTCTTTTACGATATTCGGAATTAAAAAACCATTGATTGTAAGTTTAGCGCAACGGTTAATAATAGTTTTATTGGTAACGCCAAGTTTTTTACTTACTTCAATCGGCGTGAATTCAAACATACGATTATTAAGTAAATACGCTAATAAGTCTTTTTCTTTTGTATTTAAATGCGATAGGCTACCCTCCAATTCATCATCGGTTGATGCTTCAGATAGCTCGCATACTTTTTTAGAATATAACTCCATCATACGCAAGAAATAATTAATCCATATTTCAGAATTTGGAGGATTATCTCTTCCCGAATAATATAAGGCAGGTAAACCCATCTGAAGGGATGCATAATATTCATCAGGATCATAGGCAAAATATTCTTCAAGTGAGCCTATACCATTAAATCCATAACCATAAAAATCGAGAATATACCCCGATATCAGTCTTGCTGTACGTCCATTACCATCTTCAAAAGGGTGAATAGTAACCAACTGATAGTGAACAACAGCTGCAATAATCAGCGGATGATCATCTGTTGTGTTTACATATTCTATAAGCTCGTCAAGAAGCTTGGGAACATCGCCGTATTCAGGCGGAATATATTCAGGCTTTCCGCTTTCTGAATCATATACAGCAAATAATACGCCTGGGGGCATTTCTCCCCTAAGACCAATTTTCTCTTTCGACGCTCCTTTTTCAACCATCGCCTGAACTTCAAGAAGCAGTTCTTTTGAAAAAGCTTCTTTAGTTTTAAGTTTTTCTTCGAGAAAATTCAATGCAAGAAAATAGTTTCTTACCTCTTGTTCAGGCTTTAAAAAATGTTTATGCGCATCTCTTTCCATAGCCTCGTTTGCCTGAGCCTCAGTAAGAGGATTGCCCTCAATTTTATTTGAGGCATATGAGCTTTTTTTCTTAGAATTTTTTCTTAATCTATTCTTAGTAATTTGGGGCAATTCGATTGTTTTAAGAGAAAAACGGTTTTCATCGATTGCAGAAATCTTTTTTAAAATGTCGTTTGTCAAGGTAACCTTAATCATAGAGCCATTCCTTTACTTTTTTACTGATTATATTATACCACAACAAAACGAATAATTCCACTATTTTTACATTATTTTTTCACTATTTTTCACTATTTTATTTTTAAATATTTTAAGGTAAAATAATAGTTGAAATTAGCTTCAAGTCCAACATAAAAATAAAAAAGAACAAAAGGGGAAATCCTTTGTCCTTTTATGGTGAGGATAGTTGGACTTGAACCAACGACCCCTTGCATGTCAAGCAAGTACTCTGACCAACTGAGCTATACCCTCTTATTTCGACCTTGTTATATTAACATATATATTTATATTTTGCAAGCATTTTTTTAAGCCCCTTAGAATTCTAAGGGGCTTTCTATTTAAAACTTAAGCTATTGCTTAGAGTTCGTCTTCTAAAACATCGTAAATATGTATAGGGTCGACCTTTAAGCGGTTGAGCTTCTCGGTAAGCGCTTCAACAAAATTCTTATCGGTACTGACATCTTCTATAACCTTATCGCGGCTTACGCGAATGCCATACGACCTATATTCGCCATTTTCTTCGCTTTTTATCCTTTGTTCGACACATTTATACATTTTTCTACTTCCCCCTTATGCTATAATCCCCCTCGTATCCACAGCTATAGCTTAATAAATTATCTCCTAATTTCTTCCATATATAATCTATGACTGCTATACTTAATTGGGTGATAATTATGTTGGATTACAAAGCCATTGGCAGAAGAATAGCCTTCTACCGCAAAAAAGTCCCCTTAACGCAATCAAACCTCGCCGAAAAGCTCGGTATTACCGAAAGCTATATAAGTCAGGTTGAAAGGGGCTCGGCAAAGGTTTCCCTATCCCGACTTTACGACATATCAGAAATATTACATATCGACATCGCGCTTTTAGTATCAGATAGGGCAGTCTTCTCAGATACCCCGAAAAACTCCGAGGTATCCGAAATTATTAAAGACTGGCCTGAGGATAGAACTTCTTTGCTGGCTGAAATTCTCCTCTGCTTAAATGATCGGATTGGAAATCCCAAAAACAATGAAGCGAGCCGCTTATAAAGCCTCGCTTTTTTTGTTTTTAGAGAACTCCCATCAACCAATTAAGCCATTCTCTCATAAACATAAACATTCATACACTTCCTTTCCCAATTTTTTTATGTTATAAAATAAGGAAAGAGAATTTTGTAGAAACCTTGGAGTTAAACTAACAAAAAAAGGAGTGAACAAACATTTATGCTTATTGCAATCTGCGATGACGAAAAGGCTTTCAGGGAACATCTCAAAGAAATTTTGCTGAAATCCAAATCTCGAAACCGCCTCGATATAACCATTTCGGAATTTGAAAACGGCGAGAAACTTTTAAATTCCGAAAGGATATTCGATATTGTATTTCTCGATTATCAGATGACGGGGATCAACGGTTTTGAGGCAGCAAAAAAGCTGCGGACTAAAAATATAGTCTGCAGCATCGTTTTTATTACAAATTTTCCTCAATTTATGATTGATTCCTTTGAGGTTCAGCCCTTCCGATTCTTTATAAAGCCAATAACCGAAGAGAAGATATCCGAGCTTTTAAACCTCTATATAAAGCAACAAAAGCTTTTATATCCTATAACCGTTATAAATAATAATGAGCAAAAGATGATAAAGGCTCAGGATATTTTATATCTCGAGGGAAACGGCAAATATTGTACTATAAGAACTGCAACCGATACATACTATAGCTCTAAAACCCTATCTCAAACCCATAAGCTTTTACCTCAGCATTGTTTTTACAGAAGCCATAAATCATATGTAGTAAACCTTTACAGCATTGATTCACACAATAACCACACCGCCCTTTTAACTAACGGAGAGCTTATAAAGATAGGACACAGCAAAGCCTCTGAATTTAGCTTAGTCCTTCGCGAATTTAATAAAAATTACTATTTTAAGGTGTGATGAAAATGAGATATTTTTATATCTATGAAACTTTATTGTATTGTTTAAGCATCTTCTTTATTTCCAAGAATATTTTAGGATATCGCATTCGACATAAGATTTATGTGTATCTACCATTACTTCTATTTATACCTATGATTTTAACTGCTACAGATAAATCTATTTTTTATCTTACATTCCCTATATATATTTTGGCATTCTTATTAGCATTCAAAGTCTTATTTGAAAAAATTATGATAAGAAGCATAATATCTACATACTTAGTAATATTTTCTATAAATCTTATATTTATCTCTATTATCAACCTATTTGTTAAATCCAATTTACTTAATTTTTATTTAGTAGATTTCATTTTTAATACAATAACTACAATCATTTATATTGCCATTTCATTCTCTAATATAAGGTATGAAATAAAAAGAATGGTTGATTGGACTCCCAAAATGATTAAACGGCTTTGTATGGTTACTTTGATTGTTGGTATGTTATTGGCGACCGTATTATTTGACAGTTCTGCTTTCGAGCATTTTATCAAATGGACTGTTTTTGCAAGAGTATCACTCGGTTTAACATTGATTACTATTTGCGTTATTATTCCTGTTATGGTAACTACCTCTATTTCAAACAACCATTTGAAATTTTTGACGATTAAATTTACTGAACAGATGAAAAATCAAGCGAGGCATTATAAGGCTTTGGCAGAGTCTAATTATAAAATTCGCAAATTCAAGCACGATTTTAAGAATTTAAGCTTTGCTTTAAAGAAGTATCTTGCAGAGGGAAGATGTGAGGAAGCTATTAAAATATTAGAGGAATATAATAAGAATATGGCTTCTTCTGAGAATATACGGTTTGATACGGGAAACGGCATTGCCGATGCTCTTTTAGAGGATAAGGCGATGCTAGCCGAAAGCTTTGGCGGAAATATAGTTTTTAAAGGCGCTTTGCCTATTGATAAAATAGAGCCGACCGACATTTGCATTATTCTCGGCAACAGCTTGGATAATGCTATAGAAGCAATAGAGAAAATAACCGATAACAGAGAGAAGATAATATCGGTAAGCTCCGATATCGGAAACGGATATATGTTTTTAAAGATAGAAAATCCCGTAAACGAAAAGGTTGATATTTCGGGCAATCATATTACAACAACAAAAGAGGACAAATCGCTTCACGGCTTTGGTATCTTCTCTCTAAAGGAAGCAATTAAGAAGTATAACGGCAAGCTCAGCTTCGCTTCAACAAATGATAAGTTTACAGCCTCCATAGATTTAAGCCTTCAATAAGCAAGAAATCCGCTGCAAATTGCAGCGGATTTTCTTTTAAAGATTATTTGTAGGCGGCAGACAGGTATTATTTTTACAGACATAATAGGTTGTTTTATCGTTTAAAAGCGGATATTGACTGTTTTTATAAGCAACCGACATATTTGCCAAAAACGGCTTTTTTATTAAAGGTATATCGGCGGTATCCTTTACGGAAACAGTAATTTTCTGAGGCTCGTTTTCATAAATAAGCTTTGCGATTAAAAACAGGCTATGCCCCGCGGGATAGTCTTTTACCTCTGCGCTCATATATAACATCTGCTTTTGATAAAGCTCTTTATATTTATTATCACCTGTTAGCTGGCAGAGCCTTGCGAAGTTATATGCCATAGCAGAATTTCCGCTTGGTATCGCGCCGTCATAGGTTTCTTTCGGATTCATAAAAAGCTCGGTATTATCAGATTTACAAAGATAAAATCCGCCGTTTTCCGAATCGGAAAAGAGCTTTACCGCTTCATCGCAAAAGGCTTCAGCTCTTTCGATATATTCTTTATCTAAGGTAGAATTATAAAGCTCTATCAGCGCTGATATATAGAAAGCATAGTCATCGAGAAAAGCGTTTTCGGAGCGCTTTCCCTCGCGAAAGCTTGTGAAAAGCTTTTCCTTTTCGGATAAGTTTTGCTTTATAAATTCTTCTGTTCGCTTTGCCGCTTCGAGATATTCTTCTTTTTCCGAAGCTCTGTAAAGCATGGCAAGTGCCGATATCATAAGGGCATTCCATGATATTAAAATTTTATTATCAAGGTGAAGCTTTCCCCGCTCTTTTCTATAGATATATAGCTTTTTTATTTCCTTTTGAAAATCGGTTTTCATATCTCCGCTTTTTAAAAGGTTGGGAATATTAACCCCCTCGAAATTACCTTTTTCGGTTATATCGAAAACCTTTGCAAATTCTTTTCCTCTCTCCTCTCCTAAAACCTTAGTTATTTCGGAAAGCTTAAAGGTATAATATTTGCCCTCAACACCCTCGCTGTCGGCATCCTGAGCGCTGTAAAATCCGCCCTCCTCGGAGGTCATTTCGCGAAATATATATTCGGCGGTTTTCTCGGCGGTATCGAGATAGAGGTTATTTTTTGTCAGCTCGTAAGCCGCGGAATATGCCATAATCAGAAGCGCATTATCATAAAGCATTTTTTCAAAATGGGGCGCGAGAAAATATTTATCGGTTGAATATCTTGAAAAGCCATAGCCTATCTGGTCGAAAATACCGCCCTTTCGCATCTGCAAGAGCGTTTTTTCTACCATTTTTATAAGCTCCTTAGAGCGCTTTGAATAGAGCATTAAAAATAGCAGATTATGTGGTGTTGGAAATTTGGGGGCATATCCGAAGCCGCCGTTTTCGGTATCGAATATTTTTATAAAGTTCCCAGCCGCGATTTGCGCTAAATCATCATCGGCGGCATTACCGCTGATTTTTTTGTTTTTTAAATGCTCCGTTACCTCTTTTGCATACTGCAAAAGCTTTTCTCTGTCGTTTTGCCATATATCTAAAATCTCATTTAACAAATCTGAAAAGCTCGGCATACCATACTGCGGCTTTTTAGGAAAATAGCTGCCTGCAAAAAAGGGCTTTTTATCCCAGCTCATAAAAATTGTCATCGGCCAACCGCCGCTTCCCGTAAATGCCTGACAAGCCGCCATATAAACGCTGTCTATATCGGGGCGCTCCTCTCTATCGACCTTTATTGAAACAAAATGTTTATTCAAAATTTCGGCGGTAGAAGCATCTTCAAAGCTTTCGTGCGCCATAACATGGCACCAATGGCAGGTGCTGTAGCCTATGCTTAAAAATATCGGTTTATCCTCTTCTTTCGCTTTTAAAAATGCCTCTTCGCACCAAGGATACCAATCTACAGGGTTTTCCTTATGCTGCAAAAGATAGGGGCTTGTTTCATTTTCTAAACGATTACTCATTTTTTCCTCCCAAACTTTTTCGTTAGTATATCCATTTGAATATAAGAAATGCTATACAGAAGCATATCATTTGGGAGGAATAACTTTGTTAGCAAAAAACTACTTTAAAGGCTGGTATTTCAAATGCTCTACCGAGGATAAAACTATCGCTTTCATTCCCGCATTCCACAAAAACCATAATAAAAAATCCGCATCTCTGCAAATTATAACAGATGATTCCGCCTTTAATTTACCCTTTAATTCTTTAGCTTACAGCGAAAATCCCCTATCGGTAAAAATAGGAAACTGCTTTTTCTCCGAAAAGGGATTAAGGCTCGATATACAAAATAAAAACCTTGATATAAAAGGAGCGCTTCGCTTTTACGAGCTTTCCCCGATAAGATATGATATTATGGGGCCTTTTTCCTATATTCCTTTTATGCAATGCAAGCATAGCCTTTATAGCATGAAGCACCGCATTCGCGGGCAAATAACCATAAACGGCAAACAGCTTGATTTTCAAAACGGAACAGGGTATATCGAGGGGGATTGCGGCAGCTCTTTCCCGAAAGAATATATCTGGACCGAATGTTCTTTTGAAAACGGCGCTTTAATGCTGTCTGTTGCGGATATTCCGATGCTTGGGTTTAATTTTAAGGGTATTATCGGTGTTGTTCTTATAAACGGCAAAGAATACCGCATTGCAACCTATCTTGGCGCAAAAGCGGTTTATATTGGGGATAATACGGTTATTATAAAGCAGGGCGATTATCTTTTAACGGCAAAGCTTATAAAAACCAATCCTCTGCCGCTCTATGCTCCTCTAAAAGGCAAGATGGATAGAACAATCCGCGAAAGCGCTTC
>JAGBHD010000029.1 GCA_018110785.1 Oscillospiraceae bacterium | reverse complement strand
TTCCTTAATCCTCGGCAAAATATTCTCGCGGAATTCTTTGTATGTTCCAATTGAGCCCTTTTCTTGCGCCATTCCGATATGGCATTCGTATATAAAAGGAGTTTTTTCAGCTTTAAATCCCTTGTCCGTCCAAGGAAACGGCTCGAAGGCATCCTCAATCTCCGCGCACCATAAATAGGTAACGGGGTCCTGAACAACTCTTGTTGCATATGTCGGAATTCTTCTGAGCATTCTGCCGCCGCTTATAACAATAGCCTGAACCTTCTGCCCCACTTTAAGAGTATCTTTTCCGTCTATGAAAACCTCGAACGCACCGTTTTCTAAGCGTTCCATAGGACAGCTTTCAGTATCCCAACCGTTAAAATCTCCCGTTAGATACATTCTTTCAGCGGCAGGCGCCCATTCTCTGTAAACCCAACCGCCCTCAGTGCGATGAAAACCGAAATATTTGTGTCCGTTGGCAAATTCCGAAAGATTTTTAAGTTCTCCTAAAAGAGACGCCCTTTTCTCTTTGAAAAGGGACATTCTAAGCTCAATATCCTTTTCAAACGGCTCCAAATACGGGTCGATTTCTAATATTCTGTTTTTAATTGTTTTTGTCATATAAATCCTCCCGCTTTATATCTATATAAATAATTATACCAAACCTTTATCTCCAAAAGCAATAAGTTTTGCAAATATTCTAAATATGATTTTCCTTTTATGTTTTTATAGTACACACAAATGATATCTATTAAAAAATATATAATGA
Organism: Oscillospiraceae bacterium; assembly: GCA_018110785.1. Taxonomy (GTDB): domain Bacteria; phylum Bacillota; class Clostridia; order Oscillospirales; family JAGBHD01; genus RGIG9114. The sequence goes on along the minus strand of JAGBHD010000029.1, from coordinate 10,518 downwards.
CAAAATACAAAGCACATGTTATAATTAAATACAAACTAAGTGCGAAGAAGGTGCTTAAATGAAAAAAATAATTTTTACACTGCTAATGTGTCTTTTATTTCTATTTTCATTCAGTTATATCCCTATTAAAGAACCTTTCGATGAATCGCTCTACAGTAAAGCTATAGTTGCTCAGCAACAATCTATCGTAAAAATCGGTTTTTCCAATCACGAACCCGAAAACGAAGATTTAATCGAAACAGTCCTCACAATAAAAGAACTTCAAGCATGGAAAAATCCATATGAGCAGTATCGCTCCTCTGTTATATACAACACCCTAACTTCCGATGAAAAATTGGTTTATCGTGCATTGGAATATGCATTAGTAAACAGTTATCGTTATACCCACATAGATTACCGTATTCCTGTATCTGAAAATACAGTAGATAATATAATAGAGTATTTGTCTTTAGACTCCCCCCTCTTGGAACAAAACCTATTATATTCAACCTTTTCTCAAACTGCATTTTATTATCATAAAGCTCCTGACGGGAGAACTGTAAAAGTTCGTCAACGCGGTATTTCCATATCAGTATCTAATTTTTCTAAAGAACTATGGGATAAAAAAATGTTAGCTCTTGAAGAGGCAAAAAAAGTATATGAATCTCTTAACACGGGAGGAACTCAAATAGAATTAGCAGAACGCCTGTATCGGTATGTCGCACAAAATATAGTGTATTTTTCATATGTAAATGAAAAAAATTGGTATAAAGGAGATCTTGCTCCATTTTTATATGATGCCTTTATTAACAAAAAAACTCACTGCGACGGTTTTAGCAATGCCTTGGCTTTATTGTTTTCTCTTGCAGGGTTCGAACATGTGGAAAAATCAGATTGTATGAATGTAGAAGTAGGACATACTTGGAATTGTGTTAAATTGGATGGCATCTGGTATAACTGCGACGGCACTGCAGGCGAATGGATACCGCAAAATTCTAAAACAATGGGTTCTGGTCTTTATTTTGCATTTGGCGATTATATGGAAGAAAGTATCCCGGACCATGACGATCGTATGCCTGATTGCTCGCAATCTCTTTATATGCAACCCGACGGATTTCTACCAAGCTGCAACGATCCTTCCTTTTACAATATTATATATAATGGGTTTGCAGCCCATCAACAAGAATGGGCATTAGTGGTGGTGGACGAATATAGTGAAAGTGCTTTTAGAAAACAATTACAGCGTCTTGCTAATGCATATTCAACATCCATATATTTCAATAAAATAGATGTTAAAGACGATAAAACCGTATTATTGATCCTTAGCCTAAGCATATATTGATAATTATTGTTTAATTGCTTTTTATCTGTTTAATATTTAAAACTTATTTTGAGGATAAATATCATCTCTTTAAAAGTTTAGCTAAACATAAAAAGGACGGTGTAGCCTGACTTCTCATAAGGAAGTCTCGCTACACCGTCCTTTTTATGCATCTATAAAGTAATTGAAGCCAACAATACTCCATTCATATCATAATATTCCCATATTACATTATCAACAGATGGTTCTTCTTTACGAATCGTATCTGCAGTTGCTTTAAGAATTTCTTTAGTGTCTTCTAAATTTTTATTGAGTATTTCTACTGCATTATCAACAACTTCTTCATAATAGCGATACTTGTAAACAACACTACCAGATCTAGAATCAAGACTTAATTCCATTCCCTGTTGAGAAGCTTCGTATTTAACTTGGTTCCAGATATCTTTAGATGTAACGCTTTGAACATATTGCGAAACTCTTAACTCTTTCACAAATTGTGCACCATCAAACCGTATCTCTGAACTATTTGCAGACGAACTAGATGAATTACCTGAAGAATTTGACGATGCATTATCTTCGCTTTTTTTGCTTTCCTCGTTTGAAACATTACTTGATTCTTGTTTAGATGAATCTGTAGATGGTTCCGTCTGCACCTTACTGCTTCCATCATTCAAAATATTGCTTGACTCTTCAGCACCACTTGACTCTCCCATGCTTTCTTCAAAAACTGTTCCTGAAGAATTATCATCAAGATTTTCAGAAGAGGTTTCTGAAGAACTGACATCGTTTTCATGGTCGCTCTTGGAAACAGCTCCGCAAGAAACTAATGAAAACACTAACACTATTGCAAAAACAACATTAAAATCTTTTTCATATATACCATCCTTTTGTTTTATTTTATCATAAAATCAATCATTTTGCAAATATTCTCAAAAAAGGTCAAATTCCTAATCATTTTTCAGTATATCTGCAAAACAAAAAGCACTTCGGAAGAAGTTCTTTCTGCAATTATAGTATAAATCTGCCCATTTCTTTGCCATCAATAGCAAAGGTAAACAGAATGCTCTTAGTAACCGCTGCAAAATATCCAGTGCGCTGATACTCTGCCGCATAATGCTTCTCGATCAGCTCCAGTGTCTCTTTAAGCTGCAACATCGCGGCAAATTCGTGTTTGCAGTTGTAACTGCAGAAACAGGAACAAACAAGCCCGCTGATTTCGCCGCCGAGGTAATCAAACTCTACCTCATAGCTTTCACCGCCCTCAACTATAGCGTAACCCTTAGTACCATCAATGCAAATGTATCTGACCTTGTTTTCCATATAGTATTCGTGGCCGCGCTCTGCGATAACAGCGCTGACATTCATTCCCTTTAGGTCATTAAGAAGGAATGTTGTATCATCTTGACCGATAATAAACTCATCGTCATCCCCTGTCGGAGCCTTGAACCATGTCAGAACCTTGCTTACGGGCAATGCATCTCTGTCGAATGTAACAAAATGACTACCTGCCATAAAGAACTGACCATTGACAGTCGTATCTACTACTGCGATAACACGCTTATAATCAGATAACTTGATTTTGAAATTGTAGTTGACCTCGGTAACGCGACCTCGCATTCCCTCTAATTTGCCATCTACATAAACTATATCGCCGCAGCGTAGGTCAAACCGGTCGTTATAATATGCCAGCGTCATATTGCGCCCCGCAAAATAAACCTGTACTACCGACCTGCGCGGCGCTGATTCTATCTGCTTCACAGTAATTGTAGATTTAGTGGAAATCTTGTCATCCAAGCCCTCTGCCGCCGTAAATCCAATCTTAAATGCCATAATCTTATCCTCCGTTATATAATCGCTTTCCCTACTGTAACCATTCTACAACATCATATGTCCAATAAACCGTACTTTTAAATGTTTTTTACTATCTACGCTTTTAAATACAGACAAAACGAAAAGCACCTCGAGAGAAGTGCTTTGCATATCAAAGGGTAATCAAAGATATTAAAAACGGGGTAAGAACACGTAAAGCAATATGATTCAGTGTATTATATCAGAATTTGCTGATTAAAACTATTTGCACAAAAACCAACTTGCCAACATCATAATTCCTCCAACTAAAAAAGACAATATAGACACCCAATGTCCTAAGTATTGTTTAATTATAATTGCAACAAAATTAAATAAGCCAATACCAAAAACAAAACCTCCCGCAAAACCAAGCATAATCCATCCACTATCGGACCTTACCAGCACGCAAAATATAATTGCTGGTAGCAACAAGGCCAACAAACCAAGAATCACTAAGAATCCATAGCCTATAGGGTGTCTTGCCTTGAACACACCGTCTGAAGATGCATAAAAATATCTATTGTAATCTTGCGGTAGTGTCCATTTGGAATTCCTATGTTTTTTCTTTTGACTCATATAATTTACCTCTATTTAAAATTTTTATTATTCTAGTTTATTATATCACAAAATTGTTTGTTTTCAATGAAATCGCGCAAAGCGCGATGAAATCAAAGGCTTTTGCCTTTGATGAAATCGAAACCTCGCGATTTCGAAGAAATTAAATCCACCCACCGCCAAGGGCGATTTCATCTGAGCGAAGCGAGGATTTCACCGCCAAAGGCGATTTCACCCACCCGCAAGGGTGGATTTAGTTGAAAAAGACGATTGCTTTCGCAATCGTCTTTTTCTGGTGGAGGCGACGGGAATTGAACCCGTGTCCGAAAACCCATTCATGCAAATTTCTACGAGCGTAGTACGTCTATTAAAGTTCCCTTCATTTCAGCCGACGAACAGGCCAAAATGTCAGTAGGCTCTTTATTCCTCTTAAGGGTAGAGCCAAAGCCTTAAGAAGTGCACCACTAAGTGACGCCCGAACGCGGACCGTGGTCCTTCCGCGGCGGACGGCTACCTATAATTAGGCAGCGTAAGCTAAATTATCTTCAGCGTTTAATTTTAAAGTTTAGAGCTTTTATAGAGGCGCTCTACCTCTGCTCGCTTATCACACTTCAAGATCCCCGTCGAAACCATTGCGCCCCCGTGTTATCTGAAGTTTTCTTTCATATGTCTGTCGATCTCGCGCTGAGCCGATCTTTTAGCGGCATCCTCTCTTTTATCATAGAGCTTTTTACCCTTGCAAACGCCAAGCTCCATTTTAACCTTTGAGCCTTTGAAATAAAGCTTTAAAGGAATTAAAGTAAGTCCGTCTTGTTGAACAGTTCCCAAAAGCCTCATTATTTCCTTTTTATGCGCTAAAAGCTTTCTCTTTCTTATAGGGTCTCTGTTAAATATATTGCCCTTTTCATAAGGACTTATATGCATTCCGAGAACAAAAAGTTCTCCACCCGAAACCTCGCAATAAGAATCCTTTAGATTAACAGTTCCCGCTCTCAAGGATTTTACCTCTGTTCCTACAAGCTCTATTCCAACCTCAAGCGCTTCTAAAACAAAATATTCGTGGCGCGCTTTTCTGTTTTCTGCAATATTTTTAATCTTTGTTTCCATAATAAGCGCACCTTTCTTTTTTTAAATATCTCTTCTTCCCTCTAAAGCTCTGTAAAGGGTTATGTCATCGGCATATTCAAGATCCGAGCCTACAGGAATTCCGTAAGCAAGTCGGGTAACGCGAACACCGAGCGGCTTTATAAGTCTGCTTAAATAAAGCGCCGTTGCTTCGCCCTCAACTGTCGGATTAGTTGCCATTATTATTTCTTTTGTTTCGCCCTCTTTAATCCTTGAAAGAAGCTCTTTAACAAATAAATCATCGGGGCCTATACCCTCTAAAGGAGATATAAGTCCGCCGAGAACATGGTAAACTCCCGTATATTCGTGGGTCCGCTCGAAAGCTAAAACATCTCTCGTATCTTCAACAACGCAAATTGTTCCTTTATCTCTCGCTTCATTTCGGCAGATTTTACACTGATCTTCATCGGTTAAATTCTTGCAAATAGCGCATCGCTTTATCTTTTCATGAGCTAAAACAATTGCGTTCGCAAAATCCTCTGCCTCTTCTCTGGTTTGCGAAAGAACAAAGAAAGCCATTTTTTGAGCCGTTTTTCTTCCTATACCGGGAAAGCGCTCAAACTTTTCAATAAGTTTTTCTAATATGACAGGATTACTTCCCATAATTAAAACATCCCCGGAATATTAAGTGAGCCCGTAATGGCGCCCATTTTTTCATTCGACTCAGCATCTATCTTGCCGATAACCTCATTAACTGCCGAAATAACCAAATCCTCAAGCATCTCAACATCATCGGGATCAACAACCTCAGGATCTATTTTTAAGCTTTTAAGCTCCTTTTTTCCGCTCATCGTAACCGAGATGGCTCCCCCGCCTACAGTTGTTGTATATTCTTTGTTTTCGAGCTCTTCCTGTAAAGCCGCCATATCAGCCTGCATCTTCTGAGCCTGCTTTAACATATTATTCACGCCACCCTGGGAGCCATATCCCTGCGGTAATCTTGCTTTCATTTTTTTGTCCTCCGTTTAATCTCTTTTTATCGGAATACCCTCTTTTTCAGCCTCAGCCAAAAGCGATTCCAGCGCCGCGTTTTCTGCCTTTTCCGCTTTCGCCGCCGATACCTTTAATTTATATCTTACCCCCGTTACAGCCTCCGCCGCCGAAAGCAAAATATTTCCGTTTTCTCCCGTTCGTATCATCTTATGGAAAAATGTATTCTCGGTTATAACATATAAAAACTGCCCGTCCGTCTGAGCGCGGCTTTCTTCTAAGAAACTTGCGAGCATCGGATTTTTCTTTGCTAATTCAGCCTTTATTTCGGGCCATTTCTGCATAGCCGAGGGTGCCGCCGCGGCAGGTGCGTTTTCTTTCGGCTTCTCTATAGGCTTTTCTTTTTCCTTTTCCGCCTTTTTGGGCGCGGAAACCGAAATCGGTTTTTCTATAGGCTGAGCTGTATTCGCCTCTTTACAAAGCTTTATAACCAAAAGCTCGGCATAAACCCTCGCATTAAAGGATTTCTCTATGCTGTTAAGTCCCTTTTCCAAGATATCGAGCTTATTCAAGATAAAGTCCATTGAAACGCCTTTTTGATAGTTTTCAATAAAATCTATCTCATCAGGCATACAGTTTAAAAGATCGGCGCATTTGTCCGAGCATTTCAAAAGCATAACATCTCTCAGTAAAAATGCAAGTTCGTTTAAAAATTTTGATAAGTCCTTGCCGTTTTCATAAAGAGAATTTAAAAGATGAATTCCCGAGCTTACATCTTCCGTCTTTATAAACTCTAACATATTGAAAAGATATTGCCTTCCCGCAATTCCCGCCGCCTTTAAAACGGTCTCTCTGTCGATAGTTTCAGAATAAACCGAGCTTTGCTCTAATAAGGATAAGGCATCTCTTAATGCCCCGTCGGAAATTTTGGCTATCATTCTCGCGCCGTCTTCCGTTAAAATAAATCCCTCTTTTTCGGCAACAAAATGAAGCCTACCTGCAATCTTTTCTATCGGAATTCGTTTAAAATCAAATCTCTGACATCGCGAAAGCACCGTCGGAATAACCGCATCTACCTCGGTTGTAGCCAAAATAAAGAGAACATGCTCGGGCGGTTCTTCCAAGATTTTCAAAAGAGCATTAAAGGCGCTCTGAGATAGCATATGTACCTCATCGATTATGAAAACGCGGTATTTTCCCTTAGCGGGGGTAAACATCGCCTCTTCCTTTAAATCGCGAATATTATCAACACCGGTATTGGAAGCCGCATCAATCTCAACTATATCCATAACCGACTTATCTTCAATATCGCGGCACATTTCGCAAGAAAGACAAGGATTTCCCTCTTTCGGAGAAAGGCAATTAACCGCCTTTGCTAAAATTTTGGCGCAGGTAGTTTTACCCGTTCCGCGAGATCCCGTAAAGATATAGGCATGATGAACTCTGCCCGACTTAACTTCCTTTTCTAAAATCGAGGTTATATGCTCCTGACCTACAACGTCGGAAAACACCTGAGGTCTGTATTTTCTGTAAAGCGAAAGATGCATCTTCCTCTCACCACCTTTAAAAAATCCTATGCCCTTGTATGCGGACGCGCAGGCGGATTTGTATCGCCCGAGGAAATCTGCTTAATGCTGCTCGGTTCCCCGCCTGACATGGTTCGCAGCACCCCGCCGCACAAGACCTGCACGCCTGCATACAAAAACACAGGATACTCTTAAAGAATTATACTATATTATCTTTGTTTTTGCAACAGTCTAATTTTATTTTTTCTAAGATTTCTTGAGCTTTCTTCTTTTTTATATACCGAAGATATAGTCTTCCCGAAGCTCCCTCTTCGGTATAAAAGGTAAGCGTTCCTCTTTGGGATAAATTAAAAGCGTTATATAAAAACCTCGTCGCGCTGATTTTGGAAGCATCTATATCGCAGTCGTAGAATAAAAACCCGCGCGTAGTCCGAAGCTTTATTCCTTTTTCTATCCTCGCGCCGCAGAAAAAAGCCGCAGATGTAGAAAAAACTATCCGCCATATTATAAGAAGCGCCGCAAAAAGAAAAACAGTTTTAATCGATGCCGAAAATAAGGTTATATGAGCAGTCAAGGCCATATATAAAAAGGGTAAACCTAAAAGCAAAAGCAAGGGCTTGTATAAAAAAGAAAAAATTCTTCCCCGCTGAAATCTTCCGCTTGAAAAGGAAGTTTTTATTCGAGGTCTTGTTAAAGGATAAAACCCCGCCTTTTTGGAAAATCCATCAGCAATCGTAAATTCCCCTCGAAACCCAAATAAAGAAGATGGCAGGGTTGAAACCTTAGCAGTATATGCAACATTTTTCTTTTTTATAATATTTGTTCTCTTTAAAATAACCCCGTGTTTTAAGCGAATAAACTCTCCGTTTTCTTCTCTTGAAAAGTTTGCATTTGTGGCAATACCCGATAAAAAGGAAAAAAACCAGCTAAAAAAAACCATCCCGACTATCATTAAAGAAATCGGAGTTTTATAAATAAGCGCCTTAGCCCCGATAGAATTTAAAGTATCTATAAAGCTCCTTCGAAGCTCCCCCGATAAAACTCTGAAAATACTTATTAAAAAGGTTGCCGAAGTAACTGCCCCAGCAAAGGAGTTTGCCAGAAAAAAAGAAGGCGAAACGGTATCGAAAAACGAAAAAGCTTCGCTTTTTTCTCTTTTTCCAAATATATATTCTTCTATCCTTTCAGCCGACTTTGGCAAAATAATAAAACTTATTTTCTCTGTTGCACCAAAATATATTCTTATCCTCGCCCAGCCTAAAAATCTTAATACCTTTATAGAAACCGATGTTATCATATTAGTTTTAAGGCTTATCTGCTTTTTAAATATGACTCCCTTTTTAAAAGTTAGCTTTCCGTTTTCTTCTTTAAGTAAAACAGCTCGGTTAAAAAAATATCCGAGCATTAAAACAAAAATTTCCCATAGAAAAAACATTCGGGCAGAAGGCGATAATCCTATGATCGGCACTGCCGAAATAACCATATATTTAAAAACCCGCCCTACTATCATTATAGGGTGCTCTCTTATAACCACGCTATCTCCCCTAAAGCCTTGTAATCGCAAAAAGGAACTGTTACCGAAAAGCCCTTTAAGTAAACCTTAACAGATGCTATCCCGAAAAGCCCCTCTATCGGTGTTTTATAAACAGAAACCGCGCGTATATCATCTTTTCGAAACCTATAAATCCGCTTAAATACCCAACCTTTTTTTATAACTATTTCATTTCCTACAGATAAATAAACCTCACTTATTATCATCAGAATAAAAAAATAAACAACTGCACTTAAAAGAAAAAAAGCAGGCATCAGCGCGGACAGAGAAAAGTAATCCAGCAAAGCGCCCGCGGCGGTAGAAATTATACTAATGCGAATAAGAATAACCGCCGAAGCGCGTCTTTTTTTAACCACCCGCCTCACCTCTTTAAACAATATTTTTAAGATTTGTTTCTTATGACAGATATTCCCTCTCTTATCCCCATTAACAAAAGGGCTATTCCGAAAATAGTTGAAACCATATCGCTTTTCAAATAAATGGCAAGCCATATCCCCGGAATTGAAAATATCATTCCCGACAAAGCATAAGGCAGCACCTCTTTTATTTTATAGCTCTTGTTTTTTAAATTCATAAAAACCGAAACCAAGGCAACAGGAATAAAAAATAATAGATTTACCCCTCCCGCTACTATCCTGTCAACCCCGAGAAAAAATGTTAAAAACAAAATCAGTATGCTCCCGCCGCCGAGCCCCATCGAAGCGCATATCCCCGAAACCAAAGCCGCTAAAAATGTTAAAACTATCATTTTCTCACCTTAAAATTAAAACTATCGCAGAATAAATCATCAAAATCGAAAATAATCCTCTTAGCAATCTGTCAGGCACCTTTTTTAAAAAGATGCTTCCTATAAGCGCCCCCAAAATACCAAAAGGAATAGTCTTTACCGCGAGAGAAAAATTTCCGTAACCGCGAAGAAAATAATACCCCGCGCTTACAGCCGCTATCGGCAAAATAATGGCTACCGCCATGCCGTGAGCCTTTTTAGGCTCTGCCCCCATTTTTTCAAGCGAAATCACCGCCGCAACCCCGCCGAACGCGCCGAAAAAACCGTTAAGAAATCCTATAATCGCGCCTATAAGAATTTTCCGAAACTTCAAAAAATTCCCCTCCGAATAAAAAATTAATTTTAGTTTTCCTTTTATTTTCTCTGCTTATTCATTCCCAAAAAAATTTAATAATATGAATTTTCAGGACAAACTACTAAAAACAAGGAGGAATTTTATGAATAAAGAAACCTATAAAAAGCTAACCGAAAAAGCCTCGCCGAACAGTCCTATTTTAAAGGATATGTGCTTTGCCTTTTTAATAGGCGGTCTTATCTGCGCCATAGGCCAAGTTTTTATGAATATCTATATGTCCTTAGGATTAGAAAAAGATATATCCTCTACCTTAGTCAGCATAACCCTTATCCTGTTAAGCATTATCCTCACAGGGCTCGACCTTTTCGATTCTATTGCAAAGGTAGCAGGCGCAGGAACTCTCGTTCCTATAACAGGCTTTGCCAATTCCGTCGCCGCCCCCGCTATCGAGTTTAAATCCGATGAGCGTGATATAATAGGACTCAGTCGGAAAGCCCCATAACAATTTCGGGTGAGTATGATGATTTAGTCCACAATACACTATGGAAAGGAGCAAGTATTCAATTCACCTAAAAGGTGACTGCCACAGAGTCAGACAGT
>JAGBHD010000028.1 GCA_018110785.1 Oscillospiraceae bacterium | reverse complement strand
TATGCTATCCTCTTATCTCTTACATATCATACACACGACATCTACTTTAAGGGCAGAAAAATTACTGATTTAGATTGGGAATAAAATGTACTTGATGGCTACTCACACGAGTAGCCATTTTTTTCTTGACAAAAAGATTTATTCTGCGTATAATGGGCATAGCACCTATCCCCAAAATATAAAAGGAGGTCATTATATGGCAAGAATTTATTCAAACTACTCTGAAGAGGAAATTTCTCTTCTTCAAAAAGAAAGCGAAAAAATGGGATTGAGTTTATCTGCATTTCAAAAGTATAGAACATTATTGTCATTAACAGACAATAACACTATTGATATTACAGACTTAATTTCAAAAATGAAGGAAACACTTTCTCTAAAAAAAGAAGGAGATGTGTTTATTGTTTCATCATTGCTTCCCGATGAATGGACAACATTAACAAGAAGCGAAAAGAACACATTATCTAAGACATTGAAAAAAATTGTAGACGAAAACCCTCAACTTTATAAAATCAACACCATCTTACCGGGTAAAATTAACCAGTATGTTGTTTTAGGAGGTAACTATGAAAAGTAAAGATATGATTGACCTAATTATTGATGTTGAAAAAAATCAGCACGGAATCACTAAGTTATACCCTTCACGAATATATTACTTTCAAAAGACAAAAAAGTACGATAATCATACTTACGAAGTAACATACGATGAAGCATTTATCCAAATGATACGTGATTTTGAAAAGGCTATTGGAGGAACAATTTATAGACCTACTGCTAAAAAAATACTTAATAATTGGTATTCTTGGGCGTTACAACAAAGACGAGATTTAATTAAATTAACCACAAAAAGACTTGGAAATTATATTTGTTAGGTGTTTCTATGAAACAAAAAGTCATTACAGAAAGATTTCTCGTTATATATAAACACTCAACATCAAGATTAGGCGAATCGCAAGAGAAAAGCTGGCGAAGCAAGTACATAGGTCTGTTAGGAGAAATTTTTATTATCAAAAATGAGGAAATCCAATATTTTCAATGGCATCCCATAAAAAATAACGAAGTATTATATTCCAAAGGGATGATTTCTTCTAATGATGACTATGAAATTAAAGATGATTTATTAACTATAACAACAGAAAACTCAATTTATTATTTTCAACTCATAAATTCAGATTCAAAAATTAAAACTCCACCAATCATATGGTAAATGTACCTGATGGCTACTCACACCGAGTAGCCATCTTTTTAATATGCCGGAATACCGTAGCCATAAATCAAGCTACTTCCAACAGTATATGTCTTAGTTCGGCAACTATCTCCTGAGTTACCTTCAACTGTGTAAACTGTTCCATTTTCACATTTCTGAACAATACCAACGTGGTCTGTTTCTCCGTCAGCTTCCCAATCGAAGAAAATAATCGTTCCGGCAACTGGCTCGTGCGAATTATCTGCCCATTGACCTCTATCTTTGAACCAATTCGCCCCATCTGAACAAAGAGAAAATTTAGGAATAACTCCCGTATCAATATAGCCACACTCGTTCGCACACCAACTTACAAAACAAGCACACCATTCTACACGACTACCAAAACCATACCAAGACCAATATGGCTGTCCTCCCACATTGCCGACCTGCGACAATGCAACGGTTACGATTTGGTCATCGCTTGCCTTTATGCCATAAAGTGCAGCCGACCATAGCTAAAATCATCAGAACTAAAGTCTTAGTGAATGACTATTCAATTTTCAAAGTTCGTGAGGGGGAAAATTCGCTTCGGAACTCAAACCCTTCACTTGTTTGAAATGGGAGAGCAAAAAATAAGGGTATTTTTGAAAAATTTTTTTGAAAAAGTTTTTAGGCATAAAAAAATCGCCTACTCCAATTAAGGAATAGGCGAAGTAATTACATTATATATAGAAGATTTTCATTTTCTGTTTTTTGGCTGATGTTACTTTACAAAGAGTATCATCAACTCCGTCCGTGTATCTACCTTGTGCAATAAGGTCATTCTTCAGATTGATAAGTGCAGCCACAATTCTGCTGTATTCTGTATCGGTAAGATATAAGTGATAATCTCTGTTTCTCATCGTACCACCTCCTGATACTTCTATTATAAAAGCTAATTAAAATAAGGAAAGTATGCGAAAATAAGAGCCTTCAAAAGACCCTGAATTTTCAATAACAATCGCCTTTTCAATTAGCAAGAAGTTTAGCCGATTTTTTCTCCGATTAGCAGAGAAGCCATTTTGATTAGCAGAAAAGCGATTTTCTTGCTAATTTTCATTAGCAGACATTCCACCTTGAAGGTGTTAGTCAATTTGCTAATTTCCGTACAAGTTCTGCTAAGCACGAAAGCCGATTTTGGTGGAAGTTAATCTGTCGAGTAAAATAAGAAAAGCCGAAAACCCTTGTAAAATCAAGTGTTTCCGGCTGAATTTGTGGCACCGCTTGGGGGAATCGAACCCTCAACTAGCCCTTAGGAGGGGCTTGTTATATCCATTTAACTAAAGCGGCATTTCTAAAAAATCTATGATTATTTAATTGTCAAATAACATATTGTCGTTCGCCTTGCCCCCAAAAGTGATTGTTATAACAAACTCTTAGGAGGCGGTCGCTCTATCCAACTGAGCTACGGAAACATAATGCCTATTAAGTATAATATATTGGAGAGGAAAATTCAAGTGGAAAATCAAATCTATGGGTTAGAGAGGGCAAAAAAGAGCGAAAAAATAAAATTTTTGGCAGTTTACTATTGATTAAAAGGAAATTAAATGGTAAAATATCTTTTGGTTGTTAATAATTTAACCGAAAGGAGTTTCAATATGAATTATTCAGAAGAAGTACAGAACATGTGTTGCGTAGCAAAAGGCCCGCATCACGGTCCCGCACCGATTCCGGAAGAGGGAAAATGGGTGCAGGCAAAAGAAGTTAAAGACATTTCCGCTTACACACACGGAGTAGGCTGGTGTGCTCCGCAGCAAGGCGCATGCAAGCTTTCCCTCAATGTTAAAAACGGAATTATCGAGGAAGCGCTTGTTGAAACAATCGGTTGCTCGGGTATGACTCATTCGGCAGCTATGGCAGCTGAAATTCTTCCCGGAAAAACCGTTTTAGAAGCTCTTAATACAGATCTCGTTTGCGATGCTATCAATACCGCTATGCGTGAGCTTTTCTTACAGATTGTTTATGGCCGCAGTCAATCTGCTTTCTCCGAAGATGGTCTTGTTATCGGCGCAGGTATGGAAGACTTAGGTAAAGGCGCTCGCTCAATGGTTGGTACTATGTACGGTACAAAGGCTAAAGGCGTTCGCTATCTTGAAATGACCGAAGGCTATTGCACAAGAATGGCTCTTGATGAAGATGATCAGGTTATCGGATATGAGTTCGTTTCTCTCGGCAAAATGACCGACTTTATCAAAAAGGGCATGGAGCCTAACGAAGCATATGAGAAATCCAAGGGTACATACGGCAGATTCGATGAAGCAGTTAAATACATCGATCCCCGCAAAGAATAATAGAGGAGGAAGAGTATAATGGCATTATTTGAAGGTTATGAAAGACGCATTGATAAAATCAATGCAGTTTTAGCTGAATACGGAATCTCCTCTGTTGAAGAATGCAAGGAGATTTGCGAGAAACACGGAATCGACTGCGATAAAATCGTTAGAGGAACTCAGCCTATCTGCTTCGAGAACGCAATCTGGGCTTATACAGTAGGCTGCGCTATCGCAATTAAAAAAGGCGCAACAAAGGCTGCTGATGCAGCTGCTGCTATCGGAATCGGCTTGCAGGCATTCTGCATTAACGGCTCCGTTGCTGAAAACCGCAAGGTTGGTCTTGGACACGGAAACTTAGGTAAAATGCTTCTTTCCGAAGAGACCTCTTGCTTCTGCTTCTTAGCAGGACATGAGTCTTTCGCAGCAGCAGAGGGCGCTATCAAAATTGCCCTCAATGCAAACAAGGTTAGAAAGCAGCCCTTAAAGGTAATTCTTAACGGTCTTGGAAAGGATGCAGCGTTCATCATTTCCAGAATCAACGGTTTTACATATTGTGAAACCGAATTTGATCCTTATACCGAAGAGGTTAAGGTTATAAGCGAAACTCCTTATTCTAAAGGCCCGAGAGCAGATGTTAAATGCTATGGTGCTGATAATGTTCCCGAAGGCGTTGCTATTATGAAGCTCGAAAACGTTGGCGTTTCTATTACAGGAAACTCTACCAACCCGACTCGCTTCCAGCATCCCGTTGCAGGAACATACAAAAAATGGTGTGTTGAAAACGGCGTTTCTTATTTTTCTGTTGCATCAGGCGGCGGAACAGGAAGAACGCTTCACCCCGATAATATGGCTGCAGGCCCTTCCAGCTATGGTATGACCGATACAATGGGAAGAATGCATTCTGACGCTCAGTTTGCAGGTTCTTCTTCCGTTCCCGCTCATGTTGAAATGATGGGACTTATCGGTATGGGTAACAACCCGATGGTTGGCGCTACAGTTGCTTGCGCAGTTGCAGTTGAAGAGGCTTTCAGAGCATAAATTTAAAATTTAAAAAAGTCAGGTACCTCTAGGAGTACCTGACTTTTTTTAACAAGGAGAAAAAATGTTTACAAAATATCCCTTAAAGAAATTATTTGATAGGTATGAAACTATAATAGTTATAGATACCGAAACTTCAGGGCTCGATTTCGAGGAAAACAGGGTTATCGAGCTTGCGGCGGTAAAGCTGAAGCTTGAAAATAAAACTATTGTAGTTAAAAACGAAATGGATTATTTAATAAAGCTCCCCAAAGGTGTAAAGCTTGACGGAAAGATAACAGAGCTAACGGGGATAACCGAAGAGCAGTTGGAAACAGAGGGGGTTGAGGCTTCGTTTGCCTTTAAAAACTTTGCTGATTTGTTTTCGGAAGATAAAACTCTCCTTGTTGCATATAATGCGCATTTTGATTTAAGTTTTCTTTATTATTCTCTTTGCCGCGAAAATCTTACCCATATTTTAAAAAAGATACATATGTTGGATGCATTAACTGTTTATAAGGATCGCAAGGAATATCCTCATAGATTGGAAAATGCAATTGTGGCATATAATCTTCAAGGAAAGGTTCAAAATAGCCATAGGGCTATTGATGATACACTTGCCTTGGTTGAGGTTTTAAAAGCGATGGAAGAAGAATATTCCGATCTTGACAGATATATAAATCTTTTTGGGTATAATCCGAAATACGGTGTTCAAGGGCTTAAAATAAGCTCTGTAAAATATCTGCCGCAACCATATAACGCTATAAAAAAGCTGTATGAATAGAATTTAGCGGTAGGTGTAAAAATAATGAAAAAAGAATGAATAATTTTCGAATAGATTGAAAATAAAGGAAATATTTGTTAAAATAATTATAAAATAAAATTTGTCGGAGGTATCAGCGTTGTTATTGCATTACCAGTCGAAAGATGAGGTTTTGAAAACCCTCTCTTCTAATGTGAAAAAAGGATTAAGTTCAGAACAGGTTTCAGAGCGTGCGGCTAAATACGGTCCTAATAAGCTTCGCGAAAAGAAGAAAAAGACTAATTTTCAGCGTTTTATGGACCAATTTAAGGATGTAATGATTTTAATTCTTATAGGCGCGGCAATTATTTCTTTCGCAGTTATCTATATTGAAAAAAACTGGGGAGAATTGTTTGAGCCTGCGCTTATCCTCTTGATAGTAATTCTTAATGCGGTTATGGGCGTTATGCAGGAGAGTAAAGCTGAAAAAGCGCTGGACGCTTTAAAGAATATGTCGGCGCCCCATGCGCGAGTTTTGCGAGATGGTAAAGAAAAGGTTGTTGAAGCTTCCGAGCTTGTCCCAGGTGATATTATCCATTTAGAAGCAGGAGATTTTATTCCTGCCGATGCAAGGCTTATAAGCAGCGCAAGTTTGAAATCTGAAGAATCTGCCCTAACGGGCGAATCTGTTCCCTCTGAAAAGGATTCCGAAGCGATTATAGAGGAAAAAGCACCTTTAGGCGACCGAAGCAATATGGTATTCTCGGGTTGCAGCGTTACTTACGGAACGGCAACCGCCGTTGTAACCGCAACGGGTATGGATACCGAAATGGGCAAGATTGCCAATCTTCTCGATAGCGAAGGCGAAGGGCAAACTCCTTTACAGCAAAAACTTTCTCAGCTTGGCAAATATCTCGGTATCGTTGCAATACTTGCTTGCGCCGTTATATTTGTTGTAGGCTTGGTTAACGATTTAGATCCTCTTCATATATTTATGACTGCCGTTTCTTTAGCGGTATCGGCAATCCCTGAGGGACTTCCCGCTATCGTAACGATAGTTCTTTCTATCGGCGTTCAGAGAATGGTTAAGAGAAATGCCCTTATCCGCCGACTTCCTGCCGTTGAAACCTTAGGAAGTGCATCTATTATCTGTTCCGATAAAACAGGAACATTAACTCAAAACCGAATGACACTTACAAAGGCATATGTGGAAGGGGAAGATATCGAAGATATATCTGAAAATAATGCGGATTCTATAAAAGAGCTTCTTAAACTTGGAACCCTCTGTTGCGATGGTAGCGTTGTTTTTGGTGAAGGAGAAGAACAGCATCTCGGCGATCCTACCGAAACTGCAATTGTTTTTGCCGCTCATAAAAACGGTATGTCTAAAGATGAGCTCAATAAAAAATATCCTCGTATCGCGGAAATTCCTTTTGATTCTGATAGAAAGCTTATGTCAACAGTTAACAATATAGATGGCAAAAACATTGTTATTGTTAAAGGCGCTTTCGATATGATGGCGCCTCGCTGTGTAAAAGGCGATATGGATACAGCTAAGAGAATAACCGAGGAAATGAGTGAAAACGCTCTTCGTGTTTTAGCTATAGCTTATAAGGAAATTGATAAAGTTCCCTCTAATCCTACCTCGGAAGAACTCGAAAACGGACTTACCTTTATGGGAGTTGTCGGAATGATTGATCCGCCGAGAACTGAAGCTAAAGTAGCCGTTGCAACCTGCCGCAGAGCAGGAATAAAACCCGTTATGATAACGGGCGACCATGTTGTTACCGCATCTGCTATCGCAAAAGAGCTTGGCATCTTCCTTGAGGGCGACCGCGCTATAACAGGCGCCGAGCTTGATGCAATGAGCGATAGGGAACTTGATGAACAGGTTGAAAGCATTTCGGTTTATGCCCGAGTTTCTCCCGAAAACAAAATCCGCATTGTTAAAGCTTGGCAGAGAAAAGGTCAGGTTGTATCAATGACGGGCGATGGCGTAAACGATGCGCCTGCTTTAAAAGCTGCAGATATAGGATGCGCTATGGGTATAACAGGAACTGATGTTGCAAAAGGCGCCGCCGATATGACTCTTACTGACGATAACTTTGCAACAATAGTTGATGCTGTAAGAGAGGGCAGAGGAATCTATGCTAATATCAAAAAGGTAGTAGGCTTCCTTTTAGGTACAAATATAGGCGAGGTTATAACCGTATTTGCGGCAATGCTCTTATGGCATAAAACCCCGCTTCTTTCAATGCAGCTGCTTTGGATAAATCTCGTAACCGACTCTTTACCGGCTATCGCACTCGGCATGGAAGATGTTGAAGACGATGTTATGGATAAAAAACCAAAGCCGAAAAACGAAGGTATTTTTGCAGGTGGGCTTGGAATTAAAGTTTTCTTACAAGGTTGTATGTTTGCTCTTTTAACCCTAATAGGCTTCTATGTAGGTGAAAAGACGATGGGTTCTATAGAAGGCGGCCAAACCCTTGCGTTTATGGTCCTTGCGCTTTCTCAGGTAGTTCAGGCATTCAATATGCGCTCGGAGCATTCCCTTTTCAAAATAGGACCTTTTAAAAACAAAAAGCTCAACGGCGCCGCGCTTATTTCAACTCTTTTGGTAGCGCTCGTACTCTTTACGCCTTTGAATTCTATTTTCGGTCTTGTATTTTTAAAACCTGAGCTTTATCTCTTAGGTGTAGGTCTTATATTAGTTCCATTAGTTGTAATGGAAGTATCAAAGCTTATCGGTTTAATAAAGCATCGTAAATAACAAAAAATGCTGTCTTAAAAAGACAGCATTTTTTGTTATTGCCGTTGACGATTAGAAGAAAAAATAATATAATATACCCAGAAGGGATGTGATACTGTGATAGAAGAAATGTCAGAGCTTATAGGAACAGTTGACAGTATTGCATTCAAAAGCGAAGAAACCGGTTTTACGGTTTTAACTATGGATTCGGATGGCGAGCTTATAACTGTTGTGGGGGAGATGCTATCTGTAAATGAGGGGGAAGAAATTCATGTTTTTGGAAACTATGTTTCCCATCCGATATATGGCTCTCAGTTTAGAGCCGAAATGTGTGAAATAAATTTCCCTAATAACGAGAATGCAATTTTCAAATATCTTTCAAGCGGAGTAATTAAAGGTATAGGCCCTGCAACGGCTCGAAGAATAGTTGACGCTTTTGGCAATAACGCTTTAGAGGTTATTGAAAATAGTCCTGAAAAATTAGCTTCAATTCGCGGAATAAATTCTGATAAAGCATATCTAATAAGCGAAGAATTTAAAAAGGTTTTCGGGCTCAGAACAGTTATGTTGTTTTTTTCAAAGCACGGCATAACCTTGTCTGAAAGTATTAAGATTTTTAAAAAGTTAGGTGTTTATTCTGCAGAAATAATAACCGCGAATCCATATCGCCTTTGCGATACCGATTTTGGTTTTACGTTCCCAAGAGCAGATGCTATGGCTAAAAACCTCGGCTTTTCAGATGACAGCTATTTAAGGGTTGCCGCCGCTGTAAAATATGTTTTAAATCATAATACCTTAAACGGACATACCTGTTTGCCTGCCGATAGATTATCCGAAGCGGCATCCTTGCTTTGCGGAGAAAGCAGAATACAGGTCGATGAGGCAATGCTAGAACTAATAAATGATCAAGAGCTTGTAGCTACTGAGTTCGGTGGAAAAAGATTTATCTTTTTAAAAGAATATTTTGAGGCAGAATACCTAATAGCCGAGCGAATAACCTTAACCGAAAGTATTCTCAGAGGGGCAACGGCTAACAATGCAGTTAAAATAGAAAAAAACGTTTTAAGGCAGATTTCCGATCAGGAAAAGCTTATAGGAATGGAATATGCCGAGCAGCAAAAGGAAGCAATCGTAAAAGCTGTGCTTAATCCTGTTTTCATTCTTACGGGCGGACCGGGAACGGGCAAAACAACTACTATAAACGGAATGATAAGGTATTTCGAGTTTATGGATAAGAAAATTCTTCTCGCCGCACCAACGGGCAGAGCCGCAAAAAGGCTGTCTGAGGTTACGGGTAGAGAAGCTAAAACAATACATAGACTTCTCGAAGTAAATCCTACATCGGGCGGCAAATTCAAATATAACGAGCAAAATCCGTTGCCTTGCGATGTTATCATAATAGACGAAATGTCTATGGTTGATGCTAACCTCTTTTTTAACCTTGTAAGAGGTGTAAAACCATCTTCCAAAATAATTTTGGTTGGTGATGCCGATCAGCTTCCAAGTGTCGGGGCGGGAAATGTTTTAAAGGATTTAATATCCTCAGGTATGGTAGCATCGGTCTGCTTAAATAAGGTTTTTCGTCAGGCGGCGAAAAGCCTGATAGTTACTAATGCGCATAGGATTGTGAACGGAGAAATGCCCATAATAGATGACACGGAAAATGATTTCTTTTTTATAAAAGAAACCGAAGATACTTTAAGTGCTTTGAGCGAGTTATATATAAACCGTCTTCCTAAAGCCTATGGCTATAATCCCAAAGACGATATTCAGATTATCGCTCCTTCTAAAAAGGGAAGATACGGAACATTTTCGATTAACGAGCGGCTTCGTGATGAATATAATCCGCCGTCGGAAGATAAAACCGAGGTAAAAATTCGTTCAACAGTTTTGCGAGTAGGGGATAAGGTTATCCAACAGCGTAATAACTATGATATTATATGGTTTAAAGACGGCAAAGAAGGCTCGGGAATATTTAATGGAGATATAGGTGTTATTACTGATATAAATAAGAGAGAGCAGGTAGTAACCGTTAATTTTGAAGATAGAATTGCCGCATATTCCTATGAGTGGGCAGAGGATTTGGAACTTGCATATGCCGTAACTGTTCATAAGAGTCAGGGAAGTGAATATAATGCCGTTATTCTGCTTCTTGGAGAATATTTCGAAAAGCTTTATTTCAGAAACCTTTTATATACGGCAGTTACCAGAGCTAAAAAACAGCTTATTATCCTTGGAACTGAAAATAAAATCAACCGTATGGTTTCTAATAATCGAAAAACCTTGCGCTATACAGGACTTAAATATTTTTTAACGGGAGAATTTTTAATTGTTCAGGAGATATGATATTGAAAGTTTTGGATTATTTGTTATATTCTTTTTATCCTGAAAAGTGTATTTCCTGTAATAAAATAATAGGTGTAAACGAAATTTTTTGTAAGGATTGCGAGTTTGTTCACCATAATAATTATGG
The DNA here is from genome assembly GCA_018110785.1 of Oscillospiraceae bacterium. Taxonomy (GTDB): domain Bacteria; phylum Bacillota; class Clostridia; order Oscillospirales; family JAGBHD01; genus RGIG9114. The sequence goes on along the minus strand of JAGBHD010000028.1, from coordinate 10,055 downwards.
TCAAAAAATAGGCGATAGCTTTTTGCCTAAAATAATTTATTCTGTTATTTATGAGGACGGAATAAAGAATTCGATATGGAAATATAAATTCCGCTCACATAGGTATTTTGTGCGACCTTTTTCCCGTCTTTTATTCGAAATTTTTGATTATTATTATAAAGTGGAAGATTTTGATGTTATAATACCCGTTCCAATAACTAAAAAGAAGCTAAAAGAGCGAGGGTATAACCATGCGGGACTTTTAGGTTTAGAGTTATCAAAATTAACGGGTATTCCTTATTATGGAGATGGGCTTACAAAACTAAGGGAAACAAATCAGCATCAGAAGACATTAACTGAAAGAAGCAGAAATGTTAAAGGGGCATATGAGGTTAGCAAAAAGGTTGATCTTTCTTCTAAAAGAGTTTTATTAGTAGATGATATTATTACAACGGGATATACAATGAAAAACTGCGCGAGGCTTATTAAAAAGGCGGGCGCGAAATCAGTTTTTGGAATAACCTTGGCATCGGCAGGAAGAGAGCCTCTTGCTAAATACAGATAGGAGAAATCAAATGGTAAATATTGATGTAGGAGTAGATTTAGGAACAGATAGCGTTATTATATATATGGAAGGCAAAGGCATAACCCTTTCTCAACCATCGATTGTTGCATATGATGAGAAAAAAGAAAAGGTTGTCGCTGTAGGTTCGGCGGCTTTTGATATGCTCGGAAAAGCCCCGCCTTATATTAAAATTGTAAGACCTCTGGAAAACGGCTCAATTTCCGATTTTAAAATGGCAGAAGTTCTTTTAAGAAGCTTTTTAACCAAAGTTTTCGGAAACCTCTTTTTTAAGCCATCTGTTGCGATGTGTGTGCCAAGTAGCATAACGGGGATCGAGCGTACTGCATTTATAACAACAGCCCTTGCGGCAGGCGCTCGAAAGGTAACCTTAATAGAAGCGCCTTTGGCGGCGGCTATCGGTTGCGGGATTGATTTTAAAGCCTGCAAAGGAAATATGATAGTTGATATAGGTGCAGGAAGCACTGATATAGCGGTTATTTCCTTTGGCGGTGTTGTAAATTCGCGCTCTGAAAGAACAGGTGGGTACGATATGGATGAAGCTATTAAGGATTATGTCCTTAAAGAAAAAAAGCTTTATATCGGTCAGAAAACTGCCGAAGCGGCTAAGATAAAGGCGGCAGCGCTTACTAATCCTTCTCAAAAAATAACCGCTGAGCTAAAAGGCTTATCGGCGAAAACAGGACTTCCTGCAAGCGCTGTTATAACCCAAACGGAAATTTGCGAGGCAATAACGCCTATAGCCGAGCGAATTTCTGCAGCAGTTCATAGCCTTTTTGAGGTAACTCCGCCTGATTTAACGGGTGATATCTTAGAAACGGGAATTATTTTAACGGGCGGCGCCGCACAAATTCGTGGAATAGATTCTTTTATTTCTGTAAGACTCGGTGTAGATGTTAAGGTTGTAGAGGATCCTTTGCATCGTGTTGCAGTTGGAACAGGAACCTGCTTCAAAGCGGCTGACGACTTAATAGATGCTTCCTTTGAAGAAGCGGGAATTTAGGAGGATGTTATGAAAATTAAATATCTTGGAACTGCGGCAGCAGAGGGCGTTCCTGCCATATTTTGCGACTGCGAAACCTGCAGATATGTAAGAAAACATGGGGGAAGGGATGTAAGAGGTCGCTCTCAAGCGATAGTTGATAATAAAATTCTTATAGATTTTCCTGCAGATACTTACAGAAACACCTTAAAATATAATATTGATTTAAGCAAAATTCGTCATCTTCTGATAACTCATAACCACGAAGACCATATTTATCCTACTGAATTTAAAATGATAATAGATGGGTTTACAAATCTCCCGAAAGGCTATCCGCCATTTAATGTTTATTGTGCGGATGATGTAGCGTCCCTTATTTCGGAATATGAGGAAAAATCGCCCGAAAATCTTAAAATAAATATTATAGAGCCTTTTAAACCTTTTGAGGTTTTAGGATATAGGATTACAGCCTTAAAAGCGATTCACGGAACACCTGAAATGAAACCTTACATATATTTAATCGAAAAAGATGACAGCGCTCTCCTTTATGCTACTGATACCGATATTTTCCCTGAAGAAACGTGGGAGTATCTTGAAAAAGCAAAACCTCAGATAACTATGGTGTCTTTCGATTGCACAAACGGAACAGATGAAGAGATGCCTTATATTGGGCACATGTGCTTTGGTAAAAACCGCATTTGCCGCGACAGGTTATTAAAACTTGGTCTTATAAATAAAAAGACTAAGATTTATGTAAATCATTTTTCTCATAACTGGCCGATACTACATAAAGACCTTGTAAAGAAGGGAAGAAAAGAAGGTTTTAAACCGTCTTATGATGGCTTAGAGGTTTCCTTTTAATAAAAAACGCACCGAGAAAATTCGGTGCGTTTTTTATTTATTCACTTAAACTGTATCCCAAAGCAGCGAGACTGTCGCCTAAATGAACATTTTCTATCTTAACAAGATCTTTAAATTCCGAAATATCACAGTGGCTGAAATTCCATATACCTTCAATTCCAAAAGAGATTAAATCTTTGCAAACTGATTTTGCTGAATCCTTCGGAATGCATATAACGGCAACGGAAACCTTTTTTTTCTTGCAGAAGCTTTCTAAATCACTCATCGGGCTAACGGTTAATCCTGCAGCTTTAGTGCCGATAATATTTTTTGAAACATCAAATATTCCGCAAAGGTTAAATCCTCTTTTTTCAAAATGCATTCCCTCTGCAATAGCGTGTCCTAAATTTCCGGCTCCGATAATAATAGTGTTTTTTAAATTGTTATATCCTAAAATTTTTGAGATTTCTTCTTGCAAAAGAATGATGTTGTAACCGTATCCTTGCTGTCCAAATCCACCAAAGCAGTTTAAATCCTGTCTAATCTGAGATGCAGTAAGTCCCATTAAAGAGGAAAGCTCCCTCGAGGATATTTTTGAAATACCTTTTTCGGCTAATTCCCCAAGAAATCGGTAATAGCGGGGAAGTCGTCTTATTACAAGGTCGGAAACCGACTGTGTTTTGTTATTCACTCCAAACAACTCCTAAATAATTCTATTGATATTTTATATTATAGGTCGAAAAAAGTCAATGAAAGGGAAAATTTTGCAAGAATTATTTTTTCTTCTTGCAAAATGTAAAACTATGTGTTATAATCAATTTCGGTTGTTTATGGGGGATTTTGAGGTTTTTTCCTTTTAATTCTTTTTTATGAAACGATAAATTAATGAATAAAATCAAACCCGAAAATTCAATTTTTACTGAAAAATTTTAAGGAGAGATAAATTTGGTATACGAGGGCAAAACAAAAGAAGAATTATCCGCGCTTTTAGAAAAAGAGCGTAAAGCATATGAAGAAATAAAGCTAAGGGGAATAAATCTCGATGTTTCAAGAGGAAAGCCTGCTCCTGAGCAGCTTGATATTTCTGCGGAGCTTTTAAATACCCCGATAAACGGATTTTCCGAAAGTGGTATCGATTGCAGAAACTATGGTGTTTTAGATGGCATTCCCGAAATCAAAAATCTTTTTGCCGAGCTTCTTGATATAAAACCATCGGAGATTTTTGTAGGAGGAAATTCTAGTTTAAATCTTATGTATGACCTTATTATGAAGTTTATGATCTTCGGAACAGGCGAGGGAGCAGCTCCTTGGAAAGATGCAGAAGAGATTAAGTTTTTATGTCCTTCTCCCGGATATGACCGCCATTTTGCAATAACCGAAAATTTCGGATTTAAAATGATTCCTGTTACAATGACGCCTCAAGGTCCCGATATGGACGAGGTAGAAAGATTAGTTTCTTCAGATTCTTCAATTAAGGGCATCTGGTGCGTTCCTATGTATTCCAATCCGCAGGGTATATCCTATGGCGACGAAACCGTTCGTCGGTTTGCCGCTTTAAAGCCCGCGGCTTCTGATTTCAGAATTTTCTGGGATAATGCCTATTTTGTTCACCATCTTACAGATACTCCCGATAGTATTCTTAATATTTTAGAGGAATGCAAAAAAACAGGCAGGGAAGACTCTGTATTTATATTCGCTTCAACCTCTAAAATTTCATTCCCTGGAGCTGGCATTTCTGTTATGGCTTCTTCCGAAAAGAATATAGCCTATTTAACTCGCCTTATAGGTGCGCAAACGATAGGATACGATAAGATAAATCAGCTTCGCCATGCGGCATTTTTTAAATCAGCCGCTGATGTCCATAACCATATGAAGCGACATCGTGATATTATGTATCCTAAATTTTTAATAATCGAAAAATCCCTAGATGAAGGTCTTTTAGCAGAAGGACTTATAACCTATCATAAGCCTAACGGCGGATATTTCATAAGCGTTGATACTACTTTGGCTTCCGCCAAAAGGGTAGTAAAGCTTTGCTTGGAAGCAGGTCTTAAGCTTACCCCTGCAGGAAGCTCTTATCCTTATCATATTGACCCTAATGATTCTAATATTCGCTTAGCTCCAACATTTATAGGTGAAGAGAGCTTATCGGAATTCGGAGAACTTTTCTCTTGCGCAGTGAGGATTTCTTCGCTTGAAAAGCTTTTGGGATAACCTTTATGAAAAACTAATTAAAATGCCCGCAAGTTTATTGACTTTGACGGGCATTTCGTATATAATAAATATAATTATTTCGTCGGAAATCAATATAATAAATTTTCGGCATAATTTTTGGAAGGATGACAGCGATGAAAAAAATTGGAAAACCGGTTTCTATTATCATTGCCGTCGTAATTATCGCATTTGCGGCTCTTTCTATTTTCGGAATCAGCTCAGTGTGGGGAGACTCTCGTAATGTTTACATAAAGGGTCTTTCTGATATCCGTTGGGGTATTGATATAAACGGCGGTTTGGATGTAACCTTTAGTGCTCCTGATGATGTAGATGCAACCGAATCTCAAATGGATGCTGCAAAAGCGGTTATTGAGCAGCGTCTTGTCAATTTAAACATTACAGATAGTGAGGTTTATATTGATAACAACAAGGATAGAATTATAGTTCGTTTTCCTTGGAAATCAGATGAAGAGGACTTTGATCCCGAAAAGGCTATAGCTGAGCTTGGAACAACCGCTGAGCTTACATTCCGCAAGGGAACAACCCGTGACGACTATAATTATGCAGCCCCTACTATCGAGGATGAGCTTGTTATAAGCGGAAACGCGGTAGATAATGCAGAAGTTATGGTTAATACCGAAACTAACGAATATGTTATTCAACTTACATTGAACGATGCAGGCAAGGAAAGCTTTGCAGCTGCAACAAAGGAAATGAAAAATGCAAAAGGTTATATATCTATTTGGATGGATGATACCTGCATTTCTTCTCCTGATGTACAAGATGAAATAACCGATGGTATTGCAACCATCAGCGGTAGCTTTACAGCTTCTTCGGCTAAAGAACTTGCTGATAAAATAAATGCAGGTGCTTTGCCGTTTGCGCTTAAAACTGATAGCTTCAGCACCATAAGTCCCAGCTTAGGAAACGGCGCAAAAAATGCTATGGGAATTGCAGGAATTGTAGCTTTTGCTGTAATTTGTATTCTTATGATTTCGCTTTATCGTTTGCCCGGTGTAGTAGCTTCAATCTGTCTCTTAGGTCAGATAGCGGGCACCCTCGCTTGCATAAGCGGATTCTTCCCGAGCTTCGATAGCTTTACGCTCACAATCCCCGGTATAGCAGGTATTATTCTCTCTATAGGTATGGGAGTTGACTGCTATGTTATAACAGCTGAAAGAATTAAAGATGAGCTCAAAGCAGGAAAAACCCTTAACGGTGCAATTTCAGTGGGATACCATAAAGCATTTTCTTCAATATTAGATGGAAATGTTACAGTTGTTGTTATCGCCCTTATTCTTATGGGTGCTTTCGGACCTACGGATTCCTTTATAGCTAAGGCTTTAAGTTGGGTATTCTTTATGTTCGGCCCCGCAACAACAGGCGCTATATACTCCTTTGGATACACCCTCTTTATAGGTGTTATTATGAACTTCATATTTGGAATCTTTGCTTCTAAGCTGATGTTAAGATCCGTTTCCAGATTTGATAGCTGCAAAAAACTTTCGCTTTATAGGAGGGGTTCAAATGTTTGATTTTGTAGGAAAAAGAAAAATATTTGCGATTATCTCCTTAAGCTTAATAGCGGCTACAATAGTAGGTGCGCTTATATTTAAAATTGATGTTGATATAACCTTCCGCGGCGGTACAATGCTTACATATTCTTATGAAGGCGATGTTTCCGTATCTGATGCGAAATCAACAATTGAAACAACCCTTGGACAGACGGTTAATATTACATCTAAGGTTGATAACTCCATCGGAAAAACAACCTTTGTTGCAAGCTTAGCTGCTGCAACAGGAATTTCATCTGAACAGCAAACCGCTGTTACAGATGCGCTTCAGAAATCATTTCCCGATAATGCGCTGAATTTAGAGCAATCGGTAGTTGTAAACCCGACTATCGGTGGAGAATTCTTTACAAAATGTCTTGTGGCTTTAGGCTTTGCGATTATTGTGCTTTTAATCTATATCGGTTTCCGCTTTAAAAAGATTGGCGGATGGGCAACAGGTCTTTCTGCTATAATCGCGTTAGTACACGATGTTATAATGGTATTTTTAGCGACATTGGTATTCGGTCTCGCTATAGACGCTAATATTATGGCAGTTATACTAACAATCCTGGGTTATTCAATTAACGATACTATTGTTATATTCGATCGTTTAAGAGAGAATAAGCGCCTTATGCCCAGAGAAACAACCGATGCAGAGCTTCTTAATACAAGCTTAAATCAAACCTTCCGTCGTTGCGTAGTTACCTCTGTAACAACTATTATAACAATGATAGTTGTTACTATAGTAGCTTTAATTGCAGATGTAGGATCTATTTTAACCTTCTCTGTTCCAATGATAGTAGGTCTTGTTTCGGGTAGCTATTCTTCTATCTGCATAACTGCTGTTGTATGGCCGGCTTTAAATAAGCTCTTTTCTAAAAAGAAGAGAAAAAAGGCTTAAATTAAATCGCTGTATGTTTTAAAAACTGCGGGAAAAATTTCCCGCAGTTTTTGTTTCGACAAAAACCGAAAAATTACTTGCTTTTTTTCTTTTTTCGTGGTATATTTAAGAAAATAAAATCTTTAAGACGGTACCGTGATGCCGGCAAGGATAGTAATAGTGGTTGGTCTTTGAGCCTTGTCGAGTTTCGGCAAGGTTTTTATTTTGCCGCGGGGTGCTTTTTTAAAGGAAAAGGAGAGGAAAAATGAAACTTATCTATGATGTCAAAGACAAGCCTAAGTTTGGCCAGCTGCTTGTTTTTGCAATCCAGCAGTTGCTTGCTATTATGGCGGCAACAATAGCGGTTCCCGCTATTATCGGAAACGGAATGTCGGCTTCCGCAGCTCTTTTTGGAGCAGGTGTAGGAACAATTGTTTATCAGTTGTTTACTCGCTTTAGAAGTCCTGTTTTTTTAGGCTCTTCCTTTGCTTTTATCGGATCAATGTTTGCAGCTTTTGCAGGCGGAGTTTCAATGAGCTTAGGTTATCTCGGAATGATTCTCGGCGCAGCGTGTGCAGGTCTCGTTTATGTAATTATCGCTATTATCGTAAAGCTTGTAGGTGTTAATTGGATAAATAAAATTATGCCCGCAGTTGTAATCGGTCCTACAGTTGCTATAATTGGTCTTTCCTTAGCAGGAAACGCAGTAGGGGATATGCTTAAAGGTGATGTAACTACAGCTGAAAATGTAATGCTCACATCTCCTTATGTTGCTTTTGTTTGTGCTCTTGTAACCCTCTTTGTGGTAATTCTTTGCTCAACCTATGGAAAGAAAATGGCAAAGCTTATTCCTTTCATAATCGGTATTATTGCAGGTTATATCGTTGCCGCTATCTTTACTGTTATCGGTAATGTGGCAGAAATAGATGCATTAAAGGTAATTGATTTTGCTCCCTTAACCGCTCTTTTTGCAGACGGAGTAACAGTAGAAACTTTTGTATCTATTCCAGATTTTGTTTTCCTAGAAGCGTTCAACGGAATTAAAGAGTTTGATCTAAGTTACCTTGGAACTATTGCAGTAGCTTATGTTCCTGTTGCATTCGTTGTATTTGCTGAGCATATTGCAGACCATAAAAACTTATCAACAATTATCGAAAAAGACCTTCTTGAAGATCCCGGTCTTTCCCGTACTCTCTTAGGTGATGGAATTGGTTCTGTTGCAGGCGCATTTTTCGGCGGTTGCCCGAATACTACTTATGGCGAATCTGTAGGTTGTGTAGCTATTACTCGCAATGCTTCTGTTGCAACAATAACTACAACAGCCATTTTGGCAATTCTTATCTCTTTCGTTTCTCCTTTTGTTGCATTCCTTGATACTATCCCTGCTTGCGTCATGGGCGGCGTATGTATGACCCTTTATGGATTTATCGCAGTATCCGGTCTTAAAATGGTACAGAAGGTAGATTTAGAGAAAAACAACAATCTTTTTGTTGTATCGGTTATCTTAATTTCAGGTATCGGCGGACTTACCCTTACTTTTGGAAAGGTGACAATTACATCTATTGCTTGCGCGCTTATCCTTGGTATAATCGTAAATGTTATGCTCAAAGGCGCAGATAAAAAGGATGCAGAATAATTAGCATCTAAGTTCAGCTCGGCTGCAGGGGAAATACCCTTGTAGCCGAGTTTTTTTGTTTTAAAAATTGAAAAACAAAAGCATAATTTATAAAAAAACGCAAAAAATAAACCTACATTCTTTTAAGAATGGAGGTTAAATATAATGACAGATATGAAAGCAAACCATTGTATTCAATGCACAGTTACACAGTGCAGATATCATAGCAACTGCGATGATTATTGCACCCTCGATAAAATCTTAGTAGGAACTCATGAAGCAAATCCTACCGAGGACCAGTGTACCGACTGCAAATCCTTCCGCAGATAACTAAAAAACTACTCTGTAAAGCGTTATCGCTTTACAGAGTAGTTTGCTTTTTAAGTAAAAATACATATAGGTAACTGAGGGTTATTTTCTATTTTTTGTGTTTTTTATTAAATATACCCTACACAAAACAAACCAATCCAAAACAAAAAGCACTCCATATGGAGTGCTTTTTGTTTTGTCATTCGTATCCGAAAAAGAACTGGTCAAAACCGAGGATTTTCTTTAACTCCAACTTATTTAATATACTTTTCAAGCTCAACTTTAATAATATCTTGTTTCTCTACTGTAAATCCAGAAAACAAATGATATCTTTTTCTCGCAAACATCCGAAGAATAGGAATCAAATCTATTTTTGCCTTATCAATTTCCAAAGTCAAAACCCCATTATCTTCTGAGAATCTTTCGATTGCAGAAAAAGGTATTGTCCTTATAGGTACAACAAAAATAAAAGCTAACACATTGATTGCAGTTGCAGTATTATGAATTCCATTCTCATCTATCACAAAAGCATAACCAAATAGCACTTGTCTTATCAATGTGAAAAATGAAAATGTCCACGATAGTACAACTGCACCAATTGCAATAGTAAACAACATTTTGGTTTGACTATCCATTGGTGTATTATCTTCCAGTAATATTTCATTTGCATTTAAAAAATATACACCATACCACCCCAACGCAACAATACCCAGTAAAAGGATAGAAACAATATAAAACTTCAAATTCAATTTAGCCTTAAACTTCATTATCACCACCGCCTTGGGTTTATTATAGCATAAAAGCAGTGGAGGGGCAAGAGTTAGTGAAATATTTGCCTTGCGGCAAATGTGAAATAATGACCTAACGGTCATTGTGAAATTTTCTGCTGCGCAGAAAGTGAAATGAAATAAATCCCTCACGCGCCGCAGCGCATTTCACATTGCGAAGCAATATTTCACACGCGAAGCGTATTTCACAAATCCCGTAAGGGATTTATTTCGTTGAAAAAAGAGAGCAAGTCTTTCGACTTGCTCTCTTTTTTCTGGAGCTGCTAACCAGATTCGAACTGGTGACCTCGTCCTTACCAAGGACGTGCTCTA
>JAGBHD010000027.1 GCA_018110785.1 Oscillospiraceae bacterium | reverse complement strand
TTGGGATATTGCCCGAATCAATCAGTTTTCTTAAAGCCTTGCCCTCATCTAAAAGATGATGCTGTCCTACAACATCTTCTATTCCCGTAGGTCTCAGCCTGTCCGCTAAAGGCGAAGTCATTAACTGTCAGCTCCTTTCATTTTTTATCATTGTAGCATAAATATTATATTTTTTCAATAAAAAAAGGAACTCACTCTCGGAGTTCCTTTTTTGTCTTTAATATGCCGAAACTTCAACAACATTAAAGGTCGCATTTTTCAGCGAATCTACAATATCCGACGATACAAAGGTGAATATATCAAACTTTTGACTTTGACCAGCACCTAAATTTGTAGCATATATGTAATCAGTTGTTATTCTTGTACCATCTTTCTCAATAGCCTCAACGGTTACTGTAAAAGATTTTTTCTCATCAGATTTATTTTTAAGAGTTGCGGTAAGCTTTGTTTCATCAAAGAAGCTTCCTTTAACAACCTCAAACTTACCTAATGTTACATCTAATGAGTTTGCGAGAATATCATCAGTTTTATCTCCTGTTATATACCCCATATCATCGTTAAACTCACTTACTATACCGTCAATTTCATTAACAGCATCGTCAATAGCTTTTAAAGCTGCTGCTTGCATCGAAATAGTTATAACAATTGCAAGCACCCCTAAAATTAAACCTGCAATTGCTTTGCCTGTACCTTTTTTCTTTACCAATCCAACAATTCCGAATACTGCCGCCAACACTCCTAACACGAATGCCGCATTATTGATTATCGGTATAAATGACAAACATATACCTATAATACCTAAAACCAATCCCGCTGTCGAGAGCCCACTTTTCTTTTCTTCCATTTTGTAATACCTCCAAAAAATTATAAATATCCCGAAACGGGATATTTATAATATACCATTATGGGATAATAATGTCAAGAGGTGAGTTTATGCGTTTGAAAGAATTAAGAAAAGCGCGAGGGATTTCTCAACTTAAACTCGCAATGGATTTAAATATGAATCAAAACAGCATAAGCCGATATGAAAGCGGTGTTCGCGAAGCTGACTATTCTACTCTTATTAAATTTGCAGATTATTTTAATGTTTCCATAGATTATTTATTAGAGCGAACAGATATCCCTGATTTTATAAAGAGCAAATAAAAAACAAGCAGCCCATCTTCTTTTTAAGAAGTTAGGCTGCTTGTTTTTTATGTTATTATGAAAGTGTGCTGATTAAAACACCGGCTGCAACTGCCGAGCCAATAACGCCCGCAACATTGGGGCCCATCGCATGCATCAAAAGGAAGTTGCTGGGGTCTTCTCTTTGTCCCTCAGCCTGAGCAACTCTGGCTGCCATAGGAACTGCCGAAACACCTGCCGCACCGATAAGGGGATTTATCTTGCCCTTTGTAGCCCAGCACATAAGCTTTCCGAAAAGCACACCGCCTGCTGTTCCGCAAATAAATGCCGCAAGTCCCATTGCAACGATTTTAAGTGTATCAAGAGTTAAGAAGGTAACGCCGTTTGTTGTAGCTCCTACCGAAATTCCTAAGAATATCGTAACAATATTCATAAGCTCGTTTGTTGCCGTTTTGGAAAGGCGCTCTGTAACTCCGCATTCTTTAAGAAGGTTTCCGAGCATAAGCATTCCAACTAAGGTTGCCGCATCGGGAAGAATTAAAGCAACTACAATCGTTACAACAACGGGGAATATTATCTTCTCAAGCTTTGTAACAGGTCTTAACTGTTTCATTTTAATACTGCGCTCTTTTTTAGTCGTTAAAAGGCGCATAACGGGCGGCTGAATTACGGGGATTAAAGCCATATAGGAATAAGCCGCAACCGCGATAGGTCCTAACTTTTCGGGCGCTAAGATCGAGGTTACATATATAGCCGTCGGTCCGTCAGCTCCGCCGATAATTCCAATAGAGCCTGCAACATTGGGAGTCATTCCCAAAGCGAGAGCGCCCAAAAAAGCAATAAAAATACCAAGCTGAGCTGCCGCGCCTAAAATAAAGCTTTTAGGATTGGTTATAAGGGGACCGAAATCGGTCATGGCTCCGATACCGAGGAAGATTAAGGGCGGATAAATTCCAAGTTTAACTCCAAGATAAAGGATATCTAAAAGACCGCCGTGCTTTAAAACCTCGCCGACCATTAGCTTGCCTTCGGCTGTCCAGAAATCGAGGTTAGAGGGGTCGAAAAATTCGGAATGATAGATGCCCGCGTTCGGTAGATTTGCAAGAAGCATACCGAAAGCGATAGGCAATAAAAGAAGAGGCTCAAACCGTTTCTTTATAGCAAGGTAAAAAAGAAAACAAGCAACTGCTATCATAACATAGTTTTGCCAATATTCGAGAGCGAAACCTGATTTTGATACAAGGTCTGCTATTGTAGTTGTAAATTTTTCTAACATATCGTCTTACCTTTCTTAAAACGGGCGGGTATTATCCGCTTTGCCGCTTCTATTCCAAGCACTTGAGGTTTTTGTGCCTTTTTTTGCAGGACGAATTTTTTTAATTACAAAATTTCCGTTTCCTAAATATTCGTGAAGCGCCGCAGTTATAGCCGCGATAAGCGAATAATCATTCTTCGGCGCAGAAGGTGCAGAAGCAACTTTTACAGGAGCTTCTTTTTTAATTTCTTTCTTTTCTCCCTTTTTAGCGGGTGTAAAGAATTTTCCCAAAAAAGAGAAAACTACAACAAGCAATACAAGAACTAAGAAAACTACTGTAAAACCTGTTATAACAACACCTAAAGCATCGGAAATATTCATTTCGCCTGCTCCGAATTCAAACGGCCAACTAAAAGCCATAACGCAAGACCTCCTGATATTTTTAACGGAACAAATAATATTTCACCATTTGCCCCCATTTTAAACTTGTTATAATTATATCAAACAAAAAAAACATTTGCAACCTTTTTTATAATTTTATCGCCCCTTTTTTCATATATTATGGAAACAGAGGTGATAAGTTTGACTTTAAGGCGAGAAACAAAAAAACGCCTCGTTGCGTTTTTCTTGGTTTTTCTTATAATTTTAAACCTAACGGGGCTTATTTTCAGAATGCGGGCTGCCGCCGCATCTTACATAAAATGGGTGTCTTTCACGCCCACCTTAGAGGCTATAAAAAAAGCATATAGCGTTGATATGGAATTTTCAGGGCAGATAAAAATGTATGAAGTTCTCGCATATTATTCATCCCGCTTCGGCGACAAGTATTCCTCCTTTTCCTCAGCCAAAATCGACGATCTTTGCGAAAAGCTAAAAAACGGCGAAAGCCTTTCAGCCCTTACCGCCGATTTAAAAACATATGAATATTATAAAGAGGCATATGCGGCTGTATTCGGCGAATTTACAGGTGAATATACCGAAAACGGCAAACAACAGTATGGTCTTAAGGTCTATTCCCCTATCGCTTCAGGCTATTATTACTCTCATACCGACGATTTTGGCAACGGCAGAAATTATGGTTTTAAAAGAAAGCATCTGGGAAATGACCTTTTCGGCTCTATAGGAACACCCGTTATAGCGGTTGAATCAGGGATTGTTGATATGGTAGGTTGGAATAAATACGGCGGTTGGCGGGTTGGAATTATGTCCTTTGACGGCAAACGATATTACTACTATGCCCATCTCAGAAAGGACCACCCATATAATGAAAACATAAAAATAGGCGAGGTAGTTCGTGCGGGAGATGTTTTAGGCTATCTCGGTGCTACGGGCTATAGCGACAAAGAAAATATTAACGGAATGAAAACGCCCCACCTCCATTTCGGAATGCAGCTTATCTTCCACCCCTCCCAAAAAGACGGAAACGGTGAGATTTGGATAGATGTTTATAATATCGTAAGATTTTTAAAAAGCCGCTCTTCTGAAGTTCAAAAAAACTCTAGCGGAGAATACACCCGCAAATACGATTTTTATGAAAATAATTTAGATAATAATTAAAAGAGGGTTTGAAACCCTCTTTTTTATTTCCCAACACAAAATCGGGAGAAAACATTATCAATAATCTTATCGCTGGCAACCTCGCCTGTAAGCTCGGTAAGCGCTGATATCGCTTCCTCCACCAAAAGCCCGAGAACATCAAATGATGCTCCGCTCATAGCCGCGGTGGCTGTTTCCTCCAAGGCCAGCTTTGCCCTTGTTATGCAGTCATACTGCCGCTCGTTTGCGATTATGCCTTTATCAGCATCAAGTCCTTCTATTCCTGACGCTTCGGTTATAATTTTTTCAAGGTTTTCTATTCCCTCTCCCGTTTTCGCCGAGATAATGGCATATGACGAAAACTCTGATTTTATCTTATCGTATTCAGAAACTATGCCGCAGTCGGACTTATTGATAACCGCTATCGTCTTTTTATCCTTTAATTCTTTTATTAAATCGAGCTCTTCTTTGTCGGGCGGAACGCTTCCGTCAAGAACTAAAAGCACAAGCTCAGCACTATCGACAGCTTCCTTTGCCTTTTGCACACCTATCTTTTCAACGGCATTTTCGGTATCTCTAATACCTGCCGTATCTGAAACTATAAAAACGCTGTCGCCTATTGTTATATGCGACTCTATGATATCTCTCGTCGTTCCTGGAATATCTGTTACTATACTCTTATCTGTTCCGCTGAGAGCATTCATAACAGAGGATTTTCCCGCATTAGGTCTTCCCGCTATAGTTATCGGGATTCCTCTTCTTATCATTTCGCCCTTATCAAAGGTCGAGCGAAGAGAAGAAACCTCCTCGTTTAAAGAAACAAGCCTTGAAATTATCTCTTCTTTCGGAATATCGGTTAAATCCTCATCGGGAAAATCTATAACCGCCGATATCTCCCCCGCTAAATCGGTAAGACGGGAGATATATCCGTTTATTCTTCTGAAAAGAGCTCCTCCGCGATTTGAAAATGCCAAAGAAGCCGAAAGATAGCTTTCAGCGTTTATAATATCTATAACAGCCTCGGCTTCGGTCAAGGTAAGCTTGCCGTTTAAAAGGGCGCGTTTTGTGAATTCTCCTTTTCCCGCTAAAGAAGCCCCCGCATCCAACAAGGCTCTGAGCGCTTTCTTTAAAAGAATGGGACTTCCGTGGCAAGAAAACTCTACAGTATCTTCCCCTGTATAGCTTTTAGGGCTTTTGAAAACAGATACTACAACCTCATCAATGAATTCTCCCGATAAAGCATATATCTTTCCATACAAAAGGCTTCCGCCCGAAAGCTCGGAAATCGGTTTTTTTCCTTTAAATATTTTATCGCTTATAGAAAAAGCATCCTTTCCCGATACGCGAATAACTCCTATTCCCCCCGCCGCCAAAGGCGTACTTATCGCGGCTATAGTCTTATTTTCCAGCATTTTCATCACCTTTTATTATATACCTGTGTTAAGTTATAACATAAAAACTGTGGTATGATAATCATCATACCACAGTTTTGAAAATCATACAAGTACAAATACAGTTAAAGACTTTGTTTTTAAACCGTAAACCTGTCAAAAACATGACGGTTATTCCTGACGTACCTATTGCAATGGATGTTAGATAATGGAATTTTTATTTCGTCAGTTGAGCATTAACGACAGCAACATTCATATTAGAGTCACCATTACCGCTGTCCATACAAGCTTTAATGGTTAGAGTTTTACCACCTTTAACATCAACAGAAAAATCCACTTTTCCCGTAGTTTTGCTAAAGTTTGATTTTGAATATTTCAAAACTCCATCAACATAGATGCTAATAGAATATGTGCCCGCTGTCGAAGTGTTCGGCATGGCTACTATAGAACCAGTGAAATTTGAATATTGCCCATTAAGGTTATGTGTCGAATATTGTCCCTCATTTAAAACACCTATATAGCAATGAGCACCGTCATAAAAATTTCCAAAAGAATCTGTGAAAGTACTATTGTTATACTCATATTTATGCCATGAATTCCCGAAACTACTATCTATAAGATACAAATCGTTTAATCTAACGGGCAGCGAGTTAGGATCAACCTTTCCGCAGCGTGAACATTTGTTATTTACATAATTATGTCCTAATGCGCTACCCTCTGTTTGTCCACAGCGGGTGCAAGTTTTCGGTGAATTACAATTTGCGGCAGAATAGTTATGACCAAGCGCATTTCCGTTTGTTGTTCCGCAACGACTACAAATTTTCGGGCTTGTACAGGTGGCAGATGAGAATTGATGACCTAAAGCAGTTCCGGCAGTTACACCGCAAGAACACTTTTTCGGTGAAGTGCAAGTGGCATTTGAATAGTTGTGAGTGTGGGTAGGCTGATTTGTAGTACTTGTGGGTTTTGATTCATTTACCAGAGTCTGCGTTTGAGTAGTATCATTTTCATTTGGATTTTCGGTATTAGTTGATACTTGACTGTTTTTCTCATTATCTTTCACGGTGTCCGTTTGAGATTCGGACAGTGTGTTGTTTACGTTACCGCTTGTTTCTGTTGTCCCACACGCACATAAGCAGAAAAGCATGCAAACAGCAAGCAATAGTGAAATTAGTTTCTTTGACATTTTTAAAAGTCTCCTTGTTTCAAATAATATTAACCGATATTGGTTAATATTATTATATACCATAATCGGTTAATATGTCAATAGGGAGGATTGATTTATATGATTTCCTATGATAAATTATGGTGTACTATGAAAGAAAAGGGAGTTACACAATACACCCTAATCAAGAAATATAATATAAGCCCTGCACAAATCACAAGATTAAAGAGAAACGAAAGCGTAAGCACACATACGATAGAAATGTTTTGTAAAATTTTAAAATGTAATGTTGAAGATATTATGCAATATATAGATGATGAAGATATATAAAAAGCAGGGAGCTAATCCCTGCTTTCGTTTTGTCCTTATTGTAGCACAAGCATATCACAACTCTAGCCCGATAGCAATCACAAAACGCAGAGAACAGAATACTATGGTATCGAGGGAGTGTTATATGAATAGGTTCAGACAAAAAAAGCCTTGCGGCGGAGGGCTTATATTCGTAACATCTGTTATCGCGCTTTTGATAATTTTCTTCTCCGCATTCTCCTTTAACATACTTTTTATCCTCTGCGGCATAGCTTTAATAATTCTAGGAATTTCACTTCTCAGATGTCTATTTCATTGAAAGGGTGGGGTTTTAATTGAAAATCGTTGTTTTTAAAAGCCCGAAAGCTTTAAGAGGGCTTTTGAGAATGCTGTTCGGAATTAAAAAGGAAGAATAGAAATATCGCCGCCTCATTTTCGGGCGGCGATATTTCACTTGTAAAGATAGGTATTTTGTGGTAAACTAATCTTATCTTTATAAAAGAGGTGATAAAGATGAAGAAGCTTTTGGCTGTTCTTTTAAGTATGGCGCTTTTGTTTGCTTCCTGCGCTAATAACCCTAATGATACAAACAGTAACAGTCCCGATACAAATCCAGATAACGCACCCTCTTCTCTTTCGTCCTTTTCTATTCCCTTTTCGGATAACGACAGTTTTAATCCTTATACCGTTAAAAGCAGCCTAAATATTGCTATTATGCCGCTTTTATATGATAGCCTTGTAACGGTTGATAATTCTTTCGGTTTTTCGCCTCTTTTGGCAGAATCTATTGTTAGAACAGATCCTCTTAACATAAGCGTTACATTAAAAAACGGAATTACTTTTTCTAACGGTACGGCTATGACTGCCGAAGACGTTGTTTATTCCTTTTATCAGGGCAAAAATTCGAGCAGCTATTTCTCTTCAAAGCTTTCAAACTTTTCGAAAGCGGCAGTTTCAGAAGGAAAGATTATTTTCACCTTATCCTCGCCCGAAGATTCAGCCGAAAACAATCTTGATTTCCCAATAACCTCTCGCGCGGCAGGGAATATAAACCCTATCGGAAGCGGAAGATATACATTAGATTCAGCTTCATATAGTCTTATCCCCAACCATAATTATTTTAAACAAACTGAATTTACATTAGAAAAAATATCCTGCGTTTCTATTCCCTATGATGATTCTCTTTTTACAGCAATAAAATCAGGCAGCATTGATATAGTTCCTGCCGAGCTTTCGCTCGGAAGCTTTGTCGGAACATATTGCAATACCAAAAGCGTTCATACCTCGAATTTCGTCTTTTTGGGTGTTTCGGGAACAGATGCCCTATTAGATACCGCTTTAAGAAAATATATAAGCGCATCTCTAAACCGCAGCTCAGCGGCTTCGGGAATTCCTGTTTCAACATTTACTCCATCTTCTTTGCCGATTCATCCTATGAAATCTAATGTTTTTGAGCTTAATCTTAATTTTACAGAAAAAAATCCCGATGCAAAAACTCTTCTCCCATCAGAAAGCTATAGTTTTTCAGATGCAGGAAACCTTTTTAAAGGAGAAAATAAGATTTCTCTTTCACTTTTATATTTAAATGAAAACAGCGAAAAAAATATGATAGCGAATGCTATAGCCGATATTTTATCAGATGCAGGAATAGAAGTTCAGCTTGTCGGAAAAAATTATAATGAATATTTATCGGAGGTAGCGGCAGGAAATTTCGATTTGTATTTAGGGGAAACAAAATTAACAAATAGCCTAAACTTAAATCCCCTTTTAACCTCTTCTGCTTTTGCCCTCTCTCCGTCGGAAGAGCTTAAAAACATCTATAGCAGCTTTAACAGCGGAGAAAAATCGCTTTCGGAATTTTTATCTGCATTTTCCGAGGAGCTTCCGCTTATTCCGCTTATGTTTAAAAATACCGCTCTTACCTATTCTAAATCGGTTTCTTCGGATATGTCGGTTTCTATAACGGATTCTTATTTAAGTTTGCAGAATATTCGATAAAAAATAATCGTTAAATTATTGACAAAACTACCTTAAAAGTGTAATATTTATCTTGATATGTTTCGAAAGGATGATACTATGAAAGATGTTAAAACAATCGGCGTTTTAACCAGCGGTGGCGATGCCCCCGGTATGAATGCGGCTATAAGAGCGGTTGTTCGCGCAGGTCTTGAAAAAGGCTTTAAGGTTCTCGGAATTATGCGCGGATACAATGGTCTTATTAATGAAGATATGGTTGAAATGGATTACCGTTCGGTTTCCAATATTATAAACAGAGGCGGAACATTCCTTTATTCCGCAAGAAGCTTAGAATTTAAAGAGGATGCAGGCGTTGAAAAAGCAAAAGAAACCTGCCTTAGAGTCGGTCTTGATGGTATAGTTGTTATCGGAGGCGATGGCTCTTTCAGAGGCGCGGCAGACTTAAGCCGCAAGGGTATTCCTTGCATCGGTATCCCCGGAACTATTGATAACGATATTGCTTGTTCCGAATATACAATAGGCTTTAATACAGCTCTTGAAACCGCTATGGATAATATAGATAAGCTCAGAGATACTACTCAGTCGCATGACCGTTGCAGTGTTGTTGAGGTTATGGGCCGCCATGCGGGACATATCGCATTAAATGTTGGTATTGCTTGCGGCGCTACCTATATTGTTGTTAATGAAATCCCTTATGATTTAAACGATGTTCTTGCTCATATTCAAAAATCCCGTGCTCTTGGTAAAAAGCATTTTATTATCGTTGTAAGCGAAGGCGTTACAGATGTTTATAAAATGGCTAAGGATATCGAATCTGCTACAGGAATTGAATCCAGAGCAACCGTTTTAGGTCATATCCAGCGCGGCGGTAGCCCTACCGTTAAGGACAGAGTTGTTGCAAGTCAGATGGGCTGGAAGGCAGTTGAACTTTTGGCAGAAGGAAAAAGTAATCGCGTTGTTGCCGTTAAGGATAACGATATCGTAGATTACGATATCGCCGAAGCCCTCTCAATGAAAAAAACTATCGATATGAATCTTTACAATATGGCAAAATCCATGTCCCTCTAAATTCAAAAGCGCCGCGAAAAGCGGCGCTTTTATTTTTCTGACAGTTTTTCTCTTAAGGTCTTTATAATTTTGGTTTCTCGGCGGCTTATCTGCACCTGCGTTGTAGATAAAATTTTCGCGGTCTCTGCTTGGGTTTTGTTTTTATAAAACCTTAGATAAATAAGCGCCCTCTCTTCGCGGCTTAAATCCTTTAGCCCCGCAAAAAGAGAGAGCTTTTCTCCTATTTTTTCTTCGGGAAAAGAAACAGGAATATCAATGCTTTCTCCCTCGCTGTTTTCGCTATCCTCTCTGGTTAATGACATAGGAGGCGTTGCGGCTAAAATTGCTTCGGCAGTTTCAGAAAGGGAAAGTCCTAATTTTTCGGCAATATATGAAATCGGGGGCTCATAGCCCTCTTTTTTTATAAAGTTTTCCCTTATAGCTGTCGCCTTTAGGGCAGTTTCCTTTAAGGAACGGGAAACCTTAATAGGTCCCGTATCTCTGAAGATTCTTTTGATTTCTCCTAATATAACAGGAACTGCATAGGTAGAAAATTTAAGACCTCGGCTTTCATCAAATCCCTCCGCCGCCTTTATAAGCCCTATGCATCCCGCCTGAAACAAATCGTCGTATTCAATACCCTCCCCCGAAATCTCGCCGCCAAGGAATGAACTAAAGCTATGTTATTCTCGGCGAGAGAATTTCTGAGTTCTTTTGTTTTAGGCAATTTATTTTAGGTTTAGCTTTTTGAAAAGTGCTACCGTTGTTCCCCCGCAAACCTTTGAACGCACCTTTATCTTGTCGCAAAAGCTCTGCATAACAGTAAATCCAAGCCCGCTTAGTTCTCCCTCTTTTCCTGTTGTGAAAAGGGGCTCTAGGGCTTTTTCTATATCGGGAATTCCTTTTCCCTTATCTCTTATGTAAATTTTAACAAGTCCTTCGTCTGTCATTTTAACGGTTATATATATCTTCCCTATCGAATCGGGATAAGCATGAACAATGCAGTTTGTAACCGCTTCGCTGACTGCCGTTTTTATATCCTGAATTTCGGCAGTTGTAGGGTCGTATTGTGAAACAAACGCCGCTACTGCAACTCTTGCAAAGCTTTCATTTATAGATCGACTGTCTAATGTAAGCTTAAATTCATTTATTATCTTCATTTTTACCTCCTATAATGCTAACCAATTTATCTATCCCCGAAAGTGATAGTATTTTTTTTATTCTTTCGTCCTTAACCTTAACAAAAACCTCTCCGCCGTGGTATCTGCTCGTTCTGTACCTCCCCATAATAAGTCCTATCCCTGAGCTATCCATAAAAGAAACCGAGGTAAAATCAAGAATTATTTTATGCGGTTTAAAAACATAAATCGCCTCATCTATCTTATCTCGCATACCCTCTGCGCTATGGTGGTCTATTTCGCCTATTATAACTGCGGCAAGCGATTTTCTGTCGCTGTCGTATTTTAGTTCTACCATCTGAAAAATCCTTTCATAAAAAAATTCCGCTATCATTAATGATAGCGGAATTTAAGTTATTATTATGTCGAAAGTGTGAAGCTTAAATTAGATTTTTTCAAAACTTTCTTTAGAGCTTTGAAGCATGCTCTGAGCTTTCTTAAGCTTTTCTTTTTCGCCTTCTACAACAGCTGCGGGAGCCTTTGCAACAAAGTTTTCATTAGAAAGCTTACCGGATAACATATTAACCTCGCGGGTCCAATAATCAATTTCCTTCTGCAAACGGGCTTTTTCCTTTTCCTTATCGATAATATCGTCCTGCTTTATGAACATTTTTGCTTCAGGAGTTATAACCGATATTGCCGAATCTAAGTCCTCCGAAATAAATTCTATTTCCGAAGCACCTGCAAGACGCTGGAAGAAAACTTCTGCATTTTTGAAGATTTCCTTTTCTTCGGTTTTTATAAAGAGGGGAACCTTTTTAGAGGGAGGAACATTTCTTTCAGCACGCATAACGCGTAAAGATCCGATAGCCGAAACTATCTTATTGAAATCTGCCTCGTCTTTTTCAAAAATCAATTCTTTCTGAACTTCAGGCCATTTGGAAATCATAATGCTGTCTGCTTCCGAAGTTCCTATCGCCTGCCAGATTTCCTCAGTTATAAAGGGCATAAAGGGGTGAAGCAGCTTTAATGTTTTATCGAATACAAAGATAAGAACGTTTTTAACATTTTTCGCAGTTTCTCCCCCTGCATTCAAGCGGGGCTTTGCAAGCTCAATATACCAGTCGCATAAAATATCCCAAATAAAATCATAAAGCTTTCCTACGGCAATGCCAAGCTCAAACTTATCAAGATTATATGTTACCTCTTTTATAAGCTTCTGCAAAAGGGTTAATATCCATTTATCCTCGGTTTGAAGAGCTTCGGGAAGTCCCTCAAATTCATCATTTTCATCGAGATTCATTAAAATAAAACGAGCCGCGTTCCAAAGCTTATTAGCAAAATTACGGGAAGCAATAACCTTTTCATCGGAAAAACGCATATCGTTTCCGGGGCTGTTTCCTGTTGCAAGGGTAAGGCGCAAAGCATCAGCACCGTATTTCTCGATTATTTCAAGCGGATCTATTCCGTTTCCTAAGGATTTCGACATTTTTCTTCCCTGCGCATCTCTTACAAGACCGTGTATCAAAACAGTGTTGAAAGGAACTGTTCCTGTCTGCTCGATAGCGGAGTATACCATTCTTGCTACCCAGAAGAAGATAATATCATATCCCGTAACCAATGTGTCGGTAGGATAGAAATAATCAAGATCTGCTGTCTTTTCGGGCCAACCAAGGGTTGAAAAAGGCCAGAGCGCCGAAGAAAACCAAGTATCTAGGGTATCGGGATCTCTTGTTATATCGTTGCTGCCGCATTTAGGACAAGCCTTAACCTCATCTTTGGAAACTATAAGCTCGCCGCAGGAGCAATAATATGCGGGAATTCTGTGTCCCCACCAGAGCTGACGAGAAATACACCAATCCTTAATATTCTCCATCCAATGGAAATAAATTTTATCAAAGCGCTCGGGAACAAACTTAGTTTCTCCGTTTCTTACCGCCTTTATAGCAGGATCGGCAAGCTCTTTCATTTTAACAAACCATTGTTTGGAAACTCTCGGCTCTACCGCGCTATGGCAACGGTAGCAAACGCCTACATTATGTTTATAAGGATCAGCCTTTATAAGGAATCCCTCTGCCTCTAAATCGCGAACAACTGCTTTTCTTGCTTCATCGCGATCCATTCCCTCATATTTTCCGCCGTTTTCATTCATTATCGCTTCATCTGTAAAAACATTGATTATAGGAAGATTATGGCGAAGACCAACCTCAAAGTCGTTAGGGTCATGAGCAGGGGTAATTTTAACAACACCTGTTCCGAAATCAGTTTCAACATAAGAATCGACAACAACGGGGATTTCTCTTCCAACAAGCGGTAATATAAGAGTTTTGCCTACAATATCCTTATATCTCTCGTCATCGGGGTTAACCGCAACAGCAGTATCTCCTAAAAGGGTTTCGGGACGGGTTGTTGCAAGATTTAAATATCCGCTTCCATCAGAGAAAGGATAGCGAATATGCCAAAAGCATCCATCTTTTTCCTCATATTCAACCTCTGCATCGGAAATAGAGGTTTTACAAACAGGGCACCAGTTTATCATTCGCTCGCCGCGATAGATAAGTCCCTTTTCATAAAGTCTTGTAAATACCTCATTTACCGCATTCGAGCAGCCCTCGTCAAGGGTAAATCTCTCGCGGCTGAAATCGCAGGAAGAGCCGAGTTTTTTAAGTTGGGAGATAATTCTTCCGCCATACTGCTCTTTCCATTTCCAGGCTCTCTCTAAAAATTTCTCTCTTCCCAAATCCTCTTTGGAAAGCCCCTCTTTTTTCATCTGCTCAACTATCTTAGCCTCGGTAGCTATAGAAGCATGGTCTGTTCCGGGAAGCCAAAGTGCGCTATAGCCTTGCATTCTTTTATAACGAATTATAGTGTCCTGCAAAGTATTATCCAAAGCATGTCCCATATGCAGCTGCCCCGTTATATTCGGAGGCGGCATAACTATTGTATAAGGCTTTTTATTTTTATCTATATCGGCTTTAAAATATCCGTTTTCAAGCCAGTTCTGATATAATCTGTCCTCTGTTTCGGAAGGATTATATATCTTTTCAAGTTGTTTTCTCATTCGTCTGCGCCCTCTTTTCCGCAACATTTTTTGTATTTCTTTCCCGATCCGCAAGGACAAGGATCGTTTCTTCCTACCTTAACCTTTCGAACAGGCATTTTCTTAACCGTTCTGTCGCCGCCGAGCGAAGCATCGGTTGCCTTTGCTACCTGCTTTCTCTGCAGCTGGTCTTTGTTTTCTATCCTTACGGTAAGAAGCATCTTAACGGTATTTTCGCGAATTGTTTCAACCATCTCTTCGAACATATCAAAGCCTTCAAGACGGTATTCAACAACAGGGTTTTTCTGCCCGTATGCTCTGAGGTTTATTCCTCTTCTAAGCTCATCCATCGCGTCAATATGATTCATCCAGTTTTTATCAACATTCTGCAAAAGAATAACTCTTTCGAGTTCTCTCATAACCTCCGAGCCATATGTGCGCTCTCTTTCCTCGTACATCATTTTTGCTCTGGAAATCAAGGTTTCTTCTATATCGGAAACGCTGAGCTTTCCTAACTCCTCGGGACTAAAGTTAAAGTCTCCCGCTTCTGTTAAATAGCCCATATAATTATCTCTGAGCCCTGCTAAGTTCCAGTTATCCTGAATATCGCCCGATAAGAAAACGGCAACTGTATTTTTGATAGTATCCTCAAGCATCTTCATAATGCTCTCTTTGATGTCCTCGCCGTTTAAAACTTCGCCTCTCTGTTTATAAATAAGGTCGCGCTGTCCGTTCATAACATCGTCATACTGAAGCACGTTTTTACGAATGCTGAAGTTTCTTCCCTCAACCTTTCTCTGAGCGCCCTCAATAACATTAGAGAGCATCTTGCTTTCAACGGGTAGCTCTTCGGGAGTATTCAAAGCATTCATAATTCCCGTTACTCTCTCTCCGCCGAAAAGGCGCATAAGATCATCATCTAATGAGAGATAGAATCGGCTTTCTCCGGGGTCGCCCTGACGGCCCGCACGGCCTCGAAGCTGATTATCAATTCGGCGAGATTCATGCCGCTCGGTGCCTAAAATGCAAAGCCCTCCCGCTTCTCTTACCTCTTCTGCTTCACTTTTTATCTGATCTTTATATTTCTGATTTAATCTTTTAAAGGTTTCTCTTGCCTCTAAAACTGCGGTATTATCTGTATCAGCGTGTCCCGTAGATTCGCTTATAAGCTCCTCTTCCATTCCCATTTTTCTCATTTCGGCTTTCGCCATATATTCGGGGTTACCGCCAAGCATAATATCTGTTCCGCGTCCTGCCATATTGGTTGCAATCGTAACAGCGCCTTTTTTACCTGCCTGCGCTACGATTTCTGCTTCCTTTTCGTGGTACTTAGCGTTTAAAACCTCATGCTTTACTCCGCGGCGGCGCAGAAGTGAGCTTAACTGCTCGGATTTCTCAATAGATATCGTACCTACAAGCACAGGCTGACCTTTCTGATGGCATTCGATTATCTTTTCTATAACTGCATTGAATTTCGCCTTTTCGGTTTTATAAACAACATCGGGGAGGTCTTTTCTAAGCATCGGCTTATTTGTCGGAATTTCGATTACATCTAAGGAATATATCTCTCTGAATTCTGCTTCCTCGGTTAAAGCAGTTCCCGTCATACCCGAAAGCTTTTCATAAAGGCGGAAGAAATTCTGGAAGGTTATTGTTGCCAAGGTCTTCGATTCTCTTGCAACCTTAACGCCCTCTTTTGCTTCTATTGCCTGATGGAGTCCCTCATTAAATCTTCTTCCTATCATAAGACGGCCGGTAAACTCATCAACGATTATAACCTCACCGTCGCGAACAACATAATCTATATCACGCTTCATAATTCCGCGAGCCTTAATAGCTTGGTTTATATGATGGAGAAGCGTCATATTATCGGGGTCCATAAGATTTTCAACATTGAAAGCCGATTCCGCCTTCTTAACGCCCGAGGGGGTAAGGGTTGCGGTTTTTCCCTTTTCGTCAACTATAAAATCGCCGTCAACCTCGGAGATTTCATCAACCTTATCATCAAGCTCTTTAACCTTTGCCATTTTAAGGGTTTTGGCAAATCTGTCGGCAATCTCATAAAGCTCTGTCGATTTATCACCCTGACCTGAAATTATAAGAGGAGTTCTCGCTTCATCAACCAAGATAGAGTCAACCTCATCGACAATACAGAAGTTAAACTCTCTTTGTACTTTATCCTTTTTATAGATTACCATATTATCTCTGAGGTAATCGAAGCCAAACTCATTGTTTGTTCCATAGGTTATGTCAGCGGCATAGGATTTTCTTCTCTCTTCGGGAGCTATTCCGTGAATAATAAGTCCGACAGAAAGACCTAAAAATCTATAAACCTTGCCCATCCATTCGGAATCTCGCTTTGCAAGGTAATCGTTAACCGTTACGATATGAACGCCTTTTCCCGTTAAAGCATTAAGATAGGCAGGTAATGTAGCAACCAAGGTTTTTCCTTCACCTGTTCTCATCTCGGAAATTCGGCCCTGATGAAGAACAATTCCGCCGATTATCTGAACGGGGAAATGCTTCATTCCCAAAACTCTGAAAGAGGCCTCGCGGCAAACCGCAAATGCATCGGGGAGAATATCATCGGTTGTTTCTCCCGCAGCCAATCTTCCCTTTAAAATATCGGTCTGAGCCTTTAATTCTTTATCGGACATTGCCGCATATTTTTCATCAAGCGCTAAAACCTTGTCTCTCAAAGGAATTATCCTTTTTATTTCCCTTTCGCTGTAGGTTCCGAATATGCTATCTAAAAGTCCCATTCTGTCTGCTCCTTACAATATCTTATATATGTAAATTCTGCTTTAAAGCAATAAAATCTCATTATGAATATTTTACTATTATATCCCTCTTTTGTCAAACGATTTTGCCGACTTTTCTCACAATATTAAAAAACCGATTTAAGGAAATTCCTCTTAAATCGGTTTTTTGCATTAAATTCTTCCGTCCCATTTGCTTCTGTTGTCTATAACTGCCGCCGCGCCCGCATTTAATATTTCGCCCGTAACTGCGCTTTTTTCTATAACAACGGTAGTTTTCGATGCCGCTTCGGTTATATTAAGAGCTTCTATTTCGCTGCCGCCTTTTATGTTGATAAGAGCATTAGCCGCTGATATCTCAGCGGAGTTTAGTTTGCCCGAAAAATTCATTTTAGCTTTTTCTCCTGAAACTAACAAATCATTTCCCGAAACCGAGCTTTCTATCAAAACCTCTGCCTCGCCCTCAATAGAAAGCTTATTGAAAGCGCCCGAATTATAGCGAACTATACCGCCTAAAATTCTGCCCGCAACAACATCGCAGTCAAGCTTAGCTTCGGCATTTTTCGAAATAGTAAGGCTTGTTAAATCAGCCGTTATATCCGCTTTTCCGAAAACCGTTAAATCCAAAGCACCCGCATCATCGCTCGAAACTAAGGTTTCCTCTTTGGATAAAAGCCTTATTCCGCCGTTGGCGGTCGTTTTATTCTGAAAAGAAATCTCGCTGCTTCCGCCCGATATAATAATTATTTCCCCCGTTGCAACAACTCCCGAAAGGGTTACCTTTCCGCCATCGGAAATAACAGTTAAATCGCCTTCAATGCGCTTGTTTTGGAGCTCTTTGCCTGAGAAAAATTGGTTTCCGCCCACAGCTTCAGCCGAGGCGCTTTCTCCCAAGACATTATTTAAAAGCCTTTCGGCATCTGCTTTTTTAGCAGCTTCATCTCCCGATAAAACCTCGCCAGATAAAAAAACAGAATTAAAAAGAAGCCCTAACTCCGATTTTGTTAATTTCTTATTCTTATCCTCTATAGAATCAGGAATTAAAAATTCACCGCTTTCAAGCCCTGTCTTTTTCGCAATCATTTCCGAAAACGAAGCCGCCGATACCTTATCGAAAGCTCCTGCAAAATATGCTATCGCAAAACCCAATACCAAAAGACTTAAAACTACTGCGGCTGTTTTTAAAAATATCTTCAATTATTTTCTCCCCCTTCAGAGAAATTCGCCTTTTTAAGCGCGGCTTTATAAATTTTATAATTCGGCATTACCGAAGCTATTATTTTATAAAATCTATCGCTATGGTTCATTTCCTTTAAATGCGCCAGCTCATGAACAAAAACATAATCTATTTCTTCATTACTTCGCATAAAAAGATATTTTGAAAAGCATATATTGCCCTTTGATGAGCAAGAGCCAAACCTGCCTTTTGCAGAGGTTATTTTAACCGATTTCGGAAAAAGCCCCATTTTTTCTTCCCAAAAGCCAAGTCTTTCTTCTATCTTTCTTTTGCCCTTTTCCAAAAGCTCTCCCTCGCTATAGGTAGAAACCGCTTTTCTGAAAGCCTCTTCGCGCTTTTTCATTTTTTCTATTTTAGCGCTGTTTTGTGATAAAATTTTCAAAATTTTTTGATCATTTAAAAAAATCGGAGCGCGAACTAAAAATTTTCCGTCCTCTGAAAAAGAAAAGGTTATAGAGCGGCGCTTTTCTTTTATTATCTCCATTTCCTTTTCTCTCCTTAAATATAATTGTGTTTATTCGGATAAAATAAACCGAGGTGAAAAATAATGAAAAAGCGAAAAAGAATTTCTCCTACCGATTTCCCTGGCGGAAGCCCCGAAAATGCTGAAGAAATGGTTACCAAATACGGCACATATAATATCCAGCCTACAGCCGATGCCGATTCAAAATTTCCTCATATAGCCCAAGGATATCCCAAAAGCCAAAAAGAAAAATAATCTTTTGCTATTTTATATATGTCGGCAAAATAAAGAGCATATGCTCAAAAAAAGCCTTTGATGAAATCTGCCGCTGCTCCTCGATTTCTTCTTCCGAGATGTATGCGGCAGGTGCTTCATTAACGCATAATAAATATTTATCTTTACTCAAACTAAAAAGCTGCGCCTTGCAGCCGAGCTCTCTTTTAGCTTTATCAAGCTCGTTTTTTGCAAAATCTTCGGTTTTTGCCCATTTATAATAATAATATTCAGCGCCGCTTTCAGCCCCGTCGGCTTTGCGCAAATATCCCCTTTTATCTGAAAAATCAAGCTCTGTTCTTCTGTTTTCAGGCCCTGCTATCATAAAATACATATTATCAGCCTCCTTGTATTTATAGCATACAAGAAAAACTGTACGATATTCAGGACTTAAATTACCATCAAAATATATCCCGCCGTTATAAGAAGCTCGCCAAGTCCCGAACGGACTGTTATCTTATCCTTTAAGAAAAGCATACACAATAAAACCGTTACCATAATTCCGACCTGCGCCAAAATATTTGCGAGATAGGAATATCCTAAAGAAATACTGCCCGATAGAAAATATCTGCTCGCCGCTAAGGTAATTCCCGATAAGATAAGGAAAAATAGGCTATCTCCTTTAACAGCTTTGAGCTTCCCCCATTTCCCCGTAACACTTAAAGCTATAAGACAAACAAGAAGAACTATTAAAATTCTTAAAGCATCATATATCGAGCTGTCTGTTCCTATATTGGTATCGCAGAAAAGGGTAGTTCCTGCGGCAAAAATCGCCGAAATAACCGAAAACAATAGCCATATCCCGCCTGTGTGATGGCGGATAAGATTAACTATAAAGAATATCGCGGCAGCTGTTATTATAACGGCTGCTATTATTTTAACCGTTAAAGAGATTTTATCGCCGAAATAATAATAAATAAGGAATGCAGAAAAAACTAAAATTATAGTTTCAATAATCTCCAAAACTTCTGCTTTCCCTTTATATGTAATGAATATAACGCCGATAGCAACCAAGCAAAGGGCAATCGCAGAAAGGGTATCATGGCCGCTTGTTCCATAGAATATAACCCTCAGCATCGCCGTAAAAACTACAGAAATATGGGTAACTGCAACAACCTTTGATGCCGCGCCCTTTTTAAGAGCCTTAAAATAAAAGATATGAGAAAGTCCCCAACCAATACCCGAAATTAAGATATATAAAAAGGTCATCGGGGCTATTTCTTTAATATCGGATACAGAGCCCGTCGCAAAAACCACGCCCCAAAAGGCTACCGCCAAAACTAAAGTCCTTATAAATACCCCCGCTTCTGCTTCCGCGCTTTTAACGCCGAATTTCGCCAATACTACCGCCAAAGCCGCAAGAAGCATTGACCCTATCGCAAACCAAATTCCTGTCATTTTTAATTCTCCTCTGAAATTTCAACCTTATGGTCTATTAAATTATCGCCGTCGTATATAAGCTCAACCTTAAAAAATCGGTCGGTGCTTTCCATAATATCTATAAAAATCTTATCCCCTTCCCACATAGGAAGCGTTTGCAGATTTTCTTTTTCAACCCAGCGAAGCTCTCCCTCATCGGAATCAGCTTTTAATTTCCCAAAAAATTCATTCGATTTATAAACATGCATTATCTCTGAATAATCGTTTTGCTTAAAAACAACAACGCCGCATTTTCTAAAGTTTAAAAGCTTTAAATCGGTTTCCTCTAAAACCTCTCTTTTAAGGCACTCTTCGGGAGTTTCTCCCTTTTCAAGCTTCCCTCCAACACCTATCCATTTGCCCTCGTTATAATCGTTTTTCTTGCGGTTTCTGTAAAGCATCAAAACCTCTTTATCCCTTTCGATATGGCAAAGAGTAGTTTCGCGCATACTAAGCCTTTCTTCTATCTTGTCTATCTCTTCCTCGGTATAAACCTCTATACCGTTTTTAAAAAGCAGCTCGGCTGTAACACCATCGCGAAAAACAGTAGTTCTATTAAAGCTGCCGTCGTATATAACACCTTTTCCGCAAGAGGGGCTTCTCGCCTTTAATATAGCAATATAGCAGTTATTTTCCTTTGCGGTTTTTAAAGCTAAGTCAGCGCCCTTTATATACTGAGCTGTAACATCTTCGCCCTCTTTATTTAAAACCCTATCCCCTTTTCGCTCAGAGGGCACTCGGGGAACTGAAAGGCCGCCCATCATCTCAGGGCAAACGGGATATAAACTATGCCATTTTAAAAGATTTAAAAGCGGCTCGTTTAAATTATTTCCGCCATCATATTTGCAGTTTTCACCTAAAAGACAAGCACTTATTAAAATATTCATATT
Organism: Oscillospiraceae bacterium; assembly: GCA_018110785.1. Classification (GTDB taxonomy): domain Bacteria; phylum Bacillota; class Clostridia; order Oscillospirales; family JAGBHD01; genus RGIG9114. The sequence goes on along the minus strand of JAGBHD010000027.1, from coordinate 9,103 downwards.
TCCCGCCTCCTTTTAGTATATAAAAATGATACAACAATTAAGCTTTTTTTGCAAGTTTTAATAGTTTTTTGTGTAAATTTTACCTCAAAAAAGCCCAAAAATCATCCTCTCAAGCCATTTTCCAAAGAGGAAAAATTTATTTTTGCCAAATAAGCTAAAAAGGTATTGACAACTATATTTAGCGATGGTATAATCTTTCTGCACACTAAATATTGAGAAAGGAGACGTAATATGAAAATTATCAAAAGAAGCGGAATCGAAGCCGAATTCGATATAAATAAGATTATTGCCGCTATTCATAAGGCGAACAATGAGGTTCAGCCGAACGAGAGATTAACAGATGAACAGATAAATAAAATTGCCGATGATGTAACGGCTTATTGCAGACTGATGAATCGAGCTGCAGGGGTGGAGGAAATTCAGGACTTAGTTGAGAACGGAATTATGAGTTTTCGCGCTTATTCTGTTGCCCGTCTTTATATTACCTATCGCTATACAAGAAACCTTATCCGCAAATCCAATACGACGGATGATCAGATTTTAAGTCTTATTGAATGCAACAACGAAGAGGTAAAGCAAGAAAATTCCAATAAAAACCCGACTGTTAACAGCGTTCAGCGCGACTATATGGCAGGAGAGGTAAGCAAGGATTTAACCCGCAGAATTTTGCTTCCTAAAGAGATTGTTGATGCGCATGAACAGGGCATTATCCATTTCCACGATGCAGACTATTTTGCTCAGCATATGCATAACTGCGACCTTGTTAACCTAGAGGATATGCTTCAGAATGGAACAGTTATCAGCGGAACTAAGATTGATACTCCCCACAGTTTTTCTACCGCCTGCAATATTGCTACTCAGATTATAGCTCAGGTAGCTTCCAATCAGTATGGCGGACAGAGCATCAGCCTTACTCATTTAGCGCCCTTTGTTGACGTTAGCCGCAAAAAAATTCGCAAAATGGTTACCGAAGAGCTTGAAGGTCTCGACGGAATTACCGACGAGGTTATAAACAGAATAGTTGAAAAACGCTTAAGAGAAGAAATAAGCAAGGGTGTTCAAACAATTCAGTATCAGGTTGTAACCCTGCTTACAACAAACGGACAGGCTCCATTTGTTACTGTATTTATGTATTTAGGCGAAGCTAAAAACGAGCGCGAAAAGGCAGACTTGGCTGTTATTATAGAAGAAACTCTTCGCCAGAGAATTCAGGGTGTTAAAAACGAGAGCGGAACCTGGATAACCCCCGCTTTCCCCAAGCTCATTTATGTTCTCGAAGAGGATAATATCCACCCCGACAGCAAGTATTATTATCTTACCAAGATTGCCGCCGAATGTACCGCAAAGCGAATGGTTCCCGATTATATTTCGGAAAAAATTATGCTTCAGAACAAAATCGACAAAAACGGCGAGGGACACTGCTATACCTGCATGGGCTGCCGCAGCTTCTTAACCCCTTATGTTGATGAAAACGGCAAGCCTAAGTATTACGGAAGATTTAATCAAGGCGTTGTAACCGTTAACTTGGTTGATATCGGTCTTAGCGCCAATAAGAATATGGATCTATTCTGGGAAATCTTCGAAGAAAGAATGGAGCTTTGCCATCGCGCGCTCCAGTGTCGCCATGAAAGGCTTACGGGCACATTATCCGATGCCGCTCCTATTTTATGGCAGCACGGCGCTCTTTTAAGACTTAATAAGGGAGAAACTATTGATAAATATCTCCACGGCGGATATTCTACAATTTCTTTAGGCTTTGCAGGTCTTTGGGAATGCGTTTACAGTATGATAGGCAAAAAGCTTACCGAGCCCGAGGGCGAAGAGTTTGGACTTGAGATTATGAAAAAGCTCAACGAATATACTGCTAAATGGAAAGCCGCTGAAAATATTGATTACAGCCTTTACGGAACTCCCTTGGAAAGCACAACATATAAGTTCGCCAAGTGCTTGCAGAAGCGTTTTGGTATAGTAGAGGGCGTTACCGATAAGGGTTATATAACAAATAGCTACCATGTTCACGTAACCGAGCCTATTGACGCCTTCAAAAAGCTTGAGCTTGAGGCTAAATTCCAGACTTTGTCACCCGGCGGCGCTATCTCTTATGTTGAAGTTCCCAATATGCAGGATAACTTAGAGGCAGTATTAAGCGTTATGCAGTTTATCTATGACCATATTATGTATGCTGAGCTTAATACCAAGAGCGATTTCTGTCAGGTATGCGGATATGACGGCGAAATTCAGATAGTTGAAGACGGCGGAAAGCTTTTATGGGAATGCCCTAAATGCAAAAACCGCGATCAATCCAAAATGAATGTTGCAAGAAGAACCTGCGGATACATCGGAACGCAGTATTGGAATCAAGGAAGAACTCAGGAAATTAAAGAACGTGTTCTTCATTTATAAAAATGAAAAGCCCCTAAAAGGGGCTTTTCTTAGCTGAGGTAACTATGAACTATGCGGAAATAAAATTTAATGATATTGCCAACGGTAAGGGTGTCAGAGTTTCTTTATTTGTTTCGGGCTGTACTCACCGCTGCAAAGGCTGTTTTAACGAAATAGCCTGGGATTTTTCTTACGGTAACCCATTTACCGAAGAAACAGAACAAATGATAATTTCAGAGCTCGAAAAGCCCTTTATTTCAGGACTTACTCTTCTCGGCGGCGAGCCTATGGAGCCTCAAAACCAAAAGGCACTTCTCCCCTTTATTAAAAGGGTTAAAGAGAAGTTCCCCCAGAAAAATATCTGGTGCTATACGGGCTATACCCTTATTTCTCCCTTTATGTTAGATGAGAAAGCTAACACCGAGGATACGAAAGAGCTTCTTTCCTTAATTGATGTTTTAGTTGACGGAAGATTTATAGAGGAAGAATATGATATTTCATTAAAATTCAGAGGAAGCCGAAATCAACGGCTTATTGATATGAACGCTTCAAGAGAAAAAGACGAAATAATTTTGTTAAATATATAAAAAAGGCTTATGAGTACGGTTTATCGTACTCATAAGCCTTTATAATTTAACCTGTAAGGAACAAAAGTTCTTGTATAGGAGGTTAAATTATGAAAGTTTTAGCAAAATTATTATCTATCAACCGCGAGCAATTGGCTCTTATAGCGAAGCTTTTAATTTTAATTGCGCTATCCTTTGCATTTAAGCCTATTGCTAACGAAATCGGGTATGGTGCTGCTATTATACTTGCCGCCCTTATCTCCCCCGCACTTTTAGTTATCGGAAATAAAGGCTGATAAAGCTCTCTTTTATGCTCTTGTATATCTCAGATTATCATTTTTAACATTTATAAATACGCTGACAAGAGCCGCCGCGATAGCGGTTAAAATAAGCTCGGGAAGAATATATGTTATGTTATAAACAAAAGAATAATCCCACATAGAAAGCTTAAACACTATATGGGTAGGATCATCTGCATACCACTCTTTTGTAAGCCCATACCAAACTACAGCTCCCGAAACCAGATGGCATAAAAATCTGAATACAACAGCGCTGATAACACCCAAGGAAAGACTGAGCGAATTGCTTAGTCTTTCTTTTTTGGAAAGAACTAATTTTCCGAACATTCCTATCATACCGAAAGCGGTATAAGGAACGATATAATCAAAAAGAACGATTGCCGCCGCAGAAACAAAATCTGTTGCATAGCTTAAATTGCTAAGACCTAATATAAGCTGAATTATTGAATAAAGAAATGCCGCTAAAAGTCCGCTCTTTGTTCCGCGGCGAAATGCATATATGCAAAGCGGCAGAGTTGCCGCAAAGGTTACCTCTCCGCCAAGCGGCAAGGTATAGATTGGAAAAAGGCTTAGAACGGTGCTAAGCGCTACCATTATCGCGCCCTCGGTTAAATTTTTTAAGTTTTTCATTTTTAATACCTCCAAAAAACAAATACCCGCACCGTGTAAACCGTGCGGGTAAATCAAAACTTGGTTTCTACACTTCCTACGCCGGTATAATCCGTATCAGGTTCGAGGGTTAAGCATTTTGCTTTCTCAGCCGACTTTTCGGCACCCCTGTGCGATTGGTATTTATTAAATTTTCTACATTTTACCACAAATTATTCTGTTTGTAAAGATAAATTTAGTTCTTTTTGGAACTTTTTCTTGCGCTCTATAATATCCGAAAAGCCTCTTATATATTCGAGAGGATATTTATAGTTAAATGAGCGAACTATTTTACCGCCTTTTCCTACCGCCTTGCTGGAAGCTCCCGCTCCGCAGGCTAAAATGCTTTGGGATTCGTCCATAATGAAAACATTATAAAGCCCCTCTTTATTTGGAAGAGAAAAGCCCGTATTTTCAAGTCCGCCGATAGTGTTTTTCTGACGATAGAGATAATAAGGCGAATAACCGTTTCCCATAATATATTCGTCCGCCCATAAAACCCTAGCCGATACCTTTTGATATGTTTCGTAAAGGTCTTTTTCTAAATACATATCTGCTGAGCGCTTCAAGGTTAAAGTATGTAAGGTTATATTAGCGGGCGAAAGCTTTACCGTTTCGTTTATAGTATTTTCAAAAGAAGCGTCGCTCTCTTTGGGTAGTCCCGCAATTAAATCAATATTTATATCAAAGAATTTCATTTTATCGGCTAATAAAAAGCTATCGTAAAACTGCTTTACTGTATGATGCCGCCCGATATCCTTTAAGATATCATCATTCAGTGTTTGCGGATTTATGCTTATTCTCCCTACTCCCATATCCTTTAAAACCGAAAGCTTACCCTCGGTTATAGTATCGGGGCGGCCCGCTTCAACTGTAAATTCCTTTAAACAGCTTTTATCAAAAGCTGAATTTATTGATGATAAAAGCATATAAAGCTCATCTTCGGATAAAACCGTAGGCGTTCCGCCGCCTACATATATTGTTTCAACCTTATAGCCTAAATTTCTTGCAATTTCAGCAGACAGCTTTATTTCCTCAGAAAGCAGAGATACATATTTCGGAACTAAATCTCTATGCTTTTCTACTCCCTCGCAAACAAAGGAGCAATAGTTGCACCTTGTAGGGCAAAAAGGAATACCTGCATAAATACTGATGCTTTTTTCATCGGTTTCGCTTAAAATTTTCTTCTCTGATAGAGCGGTTAAATAAGAAAGCCGCGCCTTTTGGGGGCTTAGCTTATATTTCGTTTCAAGGGTTTTTAAAACCTCTTTTTTAGAAAAGCCTTTATTTATTAAATCCAAAACGAGCTTTATCGGTCTTACGCCCGTTAACATTCCCCAAGGAATATCTCTGCCCGTTACATCGCTAAGAGCCGAGAATAAAACGGCAAAGGTTTCCCAAAAGTCTGATGCGTTTCTTTTTATTTCAGCAACCTTGCCTTTATAGCATACTTTTGCTAAAACCTCGTTTCCCGATTTCGAAAACACCGCATAATCGCCGTCATCTTCTTTAAAGTTTACCCCAGGGAAAAATAAACGAACTAAGTTTTCAGACTCATAAATATCTTCTATATTATTTAAAACAAGCTTCATAGAAGTTTATCCTCTTCTTTTAAGGCAGGAAAAATCTCCGTGACCGGGGAAAACATTATAATTTTCGGGTAATGACAACAGCTTTTTTAAGGATACCCACATTTGATGGGCATCTCCCGTTGGCAGGTCTGTTCTGCCGTATCCGTTTGAAAAGAGGGTATCCCCCGTAAAAAGATTATCTCCTTGGAATATAACCGCCGAGCCTGAGGTGTGCCCCGGTGTTAACATAAATTTAAACTCGAGCTCTCCAAAGCGAATAATCTCGCCATCTGAATAAACCTTATCGGGCAAAAAAGATATGATATCTTTTTTACCCTCGCTTAAATTAAGCTCCGGATTCATAAGCATTTCTTTTTCTTCGCTGCTGCAATAAATCGGGGCTTCCGTTTTTTCTCTTATCGCTTCAGCCGCGCCTATATGGTCATAATGCCCGTGGGTTAATAAAACAGCCTCTACATTAGCTCCGAGCGAGGAAATGCTTTCCATTATTTTTTCGGCTTCACAGCCAGGATCAATTACAACAGCGGTTTTGCCCGAATAAACAATATAACAATTTTCTTCGAGATCTCCCGTTATTATCCGCTTTATCATTTATATAATCTCCGTAACGCCTTCGATTTTTCTGAGTTTCGCTATAATGCTGTTTAAATGCTCCTTGCCCGATATCATAGCGGTTACAATAATTTCCGCCATACCGTCTTTTGCTTCTCTTGCATTGAGCATTCTTATCGGAACGCGCATTGAATTTAGCTGGGTACTTATATCGGCAACAAGACCTATTCTGTCCTCAGCATATATGCTTAAAGTGTAGTCAAAGCGCTCATTTATATCTTTCGCCCATTCAGCACCTACAAATCTGCCCTTGTTCTCCTCGTCCTTTAAAAGTCTTTGGATATTTCCGCAGTTTTCTTTATGAACAGAAACACCGAATCCGCGGGTTACAAACCCTATAATTTCATCTCCCGGCAAAGGACTGCAGCATTTTGCAAATTTAACAAGGCAGTTATCCATTCCCTCGATAATAACTCCGCTTACAGCCTTCTGGGGCCTTTGAATTAGGTTTATCTGAGGAGCATCGTCTTTTCTTGCCTTTAATATCTTCTGATATTCTTCTTTAACCCTCGGCATCAAATTCTGTACGATAATTCCGCCATAGCCTATAGCGGCATACATATCCTCAACCGACGGCATTTTTTGCCTTGCAGAAAGGTCTTCTAAAAACTTCTCTCTTTCTTCGCCCTCCAGGTTTATAAAATTGCGGCGAAACTCTCTTTCAAGCTCCGTTTTGCCCTGAATAATATTCTCTTCGCGGCGCTCTCTTTTAAACCATGTTCTGATTTTTGTTCTCGCTTCGCTCGTCTTAACTATTTTAAGCCAATCACGGCTGGGAGCGTGGTTTTCGGGACCTGTTAAAATCTCTATAACCTCGCCCGTTTTAACAGCATAAGAAAGCTGAACTATCTTTCCGTCTACCTTAGCGCCTATAGCTCTATGACCTACAAATGTATGTATCGCATAGGCAAAGTCGATAACGGTAGCGCCTAAAGGCAGGGTTATAACCTGACCTTTCGGAGTTAAAACAAAAACCTCTTCGGGGGCTAAATCGCTCTTTATCGAGCGCACCATCTCATCGGCATTCTCGCTTTCTTTCTGAGCTTCAATTATCTGACGAACCCAAGAAAGGCGCTCTTCCAACAAGCCGTTTTTCTCAACACCGTCTTTATATTTCCAATGCGCCGCAATTCCGTATTCAGCGTTATGATGCATATCCCAAGTACGAATTTGAATTTCAAAAGGGATAGCCTCTCTTCCTAAAACGGTAGTATGGAGCGACTGATAACCGTTTTTCTTAGGCGTACTTATATAATCCTTAAATCTATTGGGAATAGGTTTAAACATATCATGCATAAGCCCCAAGATATTATAGCATTCGGTTATGCTGTCAACTATAATACGAACGGCATAAACATCATAAATCTGTTCAAAGGTTTTGCCTTGAATAAACATTTTGCGATAGATTCCATAGGTGCTTTTAACCCTTCCTTCTATAAAGGGGTCTTCGCCTATTTCATGAAGCCGTGTGCGGATTCTATCGCATATAGTTCCTAAAAACTCTTCTCTCTCGCTCTTATGAGAATTCAGCGCATTTTCAATATCCTGACAAGCAACAGGGTCTAAATGACGAATGCAGATATCCTCTAATTCCTCTTTCATTCCCCTGATACCGAGTCTGCCCGCAATAGGCGCATATATCTCCATTGTTTCGAGCGCCTTTTCATCGCGCTTTTTTAAGGGAAGCGCATCTATCGTTCTCATATTATGAAGTCTGTCGGCAAGCTTTATAATAACAACTCTGACATCCTTTGCCATAGCGAGAAGCATTTTTCGGATATTCTCCGCCTGACGCTCTTCGCGGGAAATAAAGGTTATGGCGCTGAGCTTTGTAACCCCGTCTACCAAAAGGGCAATAGATGGAGAAAATTCTTTTGATATTTCCTCCAAGGTATGCTCGGTATCCTCTGCAACATCGTGGAGCAGGGCAGCAGCTATGGTTTCGCTATCCATGCCGAGGCCTAAAAGAATTTTCGCTACCTCTAAGGGGTGACAGATATAATCCTCTCCGCTATGCCTTTTTTGTCCTCTGTGAGCATCCTCGGCAAACTCATAGGCGCGGCGAATCATATCGGAATTATAAGAACGGTCCGCAGTTTCTATATCATAAATCAATTTATCAATTCCGTACATATCTATTCCCCCTTTCCGAATCGTTTTAAAACCGAAGCCGACATTATATCAACCTTTTTATCGGTTTCATTTACTTTTATTGCAATATTATTTCCCTTTTTATATGTAGTTATAAGACCAAGCTCGGAAAATGCTGTTATTGCTGTATATATCTTGCCGTAAGACAGCGGCAAAATAAATGCAAGCTGCTCTGGCTTTCCTATATACCCTCTTTTGGAAAGATAGGAATAAACCGAAACCAAATCATTTCTCGATGGGAAAAATTCTTCCTTTTCTTCCCTTGTAAAATCATTTTTATTTCTTACCTTTTCGGAAAAATAAAGCGAACGAAGATACTCTTCATCATCAAAAAATGCAGGTTTTATATCGCAAACCTTAAAAGATAAGGTTTTTTTGCCTTGGTAAAAACTCATCTCAACCGTCAGAGCTACCGATACTCTGTTTCCTATTTCAAGCCCGAAGCTTTCCTTTGTTCTTCCGAAAGCTACCGCATATATGCTGTCATTCCCGCTTGATAATTTAAAACGGGTGTGTTTTCCCTCTCCTATGGGATAGATGTTTTCCAGAAAAACATTTTCCAAAACAAATATTGGCTGAGGATTTTCGCTTCCGAAAGGCTTTAAATATTCGAGCTCCTCAACCGCCGCACAAGTCAGCTCAGAAAATGCTACTTTGGCGGAAACATTAAGAGGTGGCAACGAAATATCGCTTGAAGCCTTATAAATTTCGCTTATTTTTTCTCTTAAAATAGGGATATTTTCTGTTTTTATGGTAAGCCCTGCCGCTAATTTATGCCCTCCGAAGCGAACTAAATATTTCTTGCATTCTTTTAATGCTTCAAAAAGCGAGAAATCTCCGAAGCTTCTTCCGC